>PMJE01000034.1 GCA_003157315.1 Myxococcales bacterium
TTCTGCCGCTACGCCGACGACTGCAACATCTACGTGCGCTCGCTGGCGGCAGGGCAACGTGTGATGGATTCGGTGGTGCAGTTTCTGGAAGGGAAACTCCGGCTACGCGTCAACCGCGAAAACAGCGCCGTCGCTCCGGTCGGGGAACGCAAGTTCCTGGGCCATCGGCTCCTCTTGAACGGCAAGCTCGGGATCGCTCCCAAGAGCGTAAAACGCGCCAAGGAGAAAATCCGGCAGATCACCCGTCGGAATCGGGGTGTTAGCCTGGCGCAAGGGATTGTCGAACTCAATTTGTTCCTGGTGGGGTGGATCAACTACTACCGCTACGCGGCCTGTCGGTTTGAGCTGCAATGCCTGGATGTATGGACTCGGCGAAAGCTGCGCTGCTATCGCCTCAAGCAACGCAAACGCGGCAGTTCCGTGGCCCGGTTTCTCCGGCGCTTGGGAGTGTCCGTGGTACAGGCTGGCCGACTTGCCGTGTCGGGAAAAGGGCCGTGGCGTTTGGCCCATACCCGGCAGGTGGACGCAGCCATGTCTGTCGAATGGTTTTCTCAACAAGGGCTCGTCTCCCTGGTCGTCAAATATGATGCGTTACGACATTGAAGAAACCGCCGTATACGANNCAACCGTCTTCTTTCGCAGCTTCTTACTTACGGCAGTGGCTTCGCGCGCTGAACGAGGTGGACCAGATTGCCGTCGCCGTCTGCGAAGAAGACGAGGCGATTGCCTTTGACATTCACCGGCTCGGTGACGAACCGCACGCCTGCTTTACGGAGCCGGTCATAGGCAGCGTCGAAATCGTCTACCGAAATGGCGAGATGGCGCAAGCCTGGGTCCTTCATGGTCTGCTCGGGCCGGTCGCCTTCCGAGGGAATAATCTCGAGCATCGTGCCGTCGGCCGCTTTGACGAAGTAATTGCCGTCGTACTGAAAATTGACGACGAAATCGAGATGATCCACGTACCACTGAGCGAGGTCTCGGGGGTTGGGTGACGCAATACCAGTGTGTTCCAGTCCTTTGAACATGACGAGGATTGTAGCAGAACCAGGGATTCTCTAACGCCTCAGAGAAAGCTCGAACTGGATGCCTTCCGTCTTTTGCAATGCGGTCAGGATGCTGGAGAGATTGGCGGCGGAGGGGCTGCCCTTTGGCCCCAGCATGCGCATCAGGCTCTTGGCTGGTATCTGCGTACGCTTTTCGAGGCGCTGGAAGCCGACCGTCGCGTTGACGTAGTCCCGCAGAACCGCCTTGCCAGTAGCGAGGTCGCCGTTGATGACGCACTCGACGGCCTCGCGCCGAGCAGGTTCGCGGGGGACCGAGACTGCTCCCCCGCACTCCTGTAGGATCGTTCCCCGAACCTGTCGCTCTCACTGGATGAAGAAGTTTTATTGCATGACTTCTACATCACTCTTATTGTCAGTCTGACACGCAACTCACTCTTCCCGTATCGGAGTTAGTATGGCGATGCTGGCCGGCTGGACACGGTGCGGCTTGGCCTTGCTGGCCCGTCTGGCCGGTCTGTCCGGTCTGACCGGTCTGTCCGGTATTGCCCGCTTGCCCAGTCTGGCCTGTTTGTCCAGTCTGCCCGGTGTCACCAGCCTGTCCAGCCTCGCCTGTTTTCCCCGTCTGACCTGTATTTCCGGCTTGGCCCGGTTGGCCGGCCTGACCCGCATCGCCCGGCTGTCCTGGTTGCCCTGCCTGTCCTGCTTGCCCGGCCTGTCCTGCCTGGCCCTGCGCTCCAGCAGGCCCTGGCTGAGTGGGCGTGTTCATGCACCCATCAAAGAGCAACGCAACTCCGATTACAGCTATACCTAGAAAGATCTTCATACAATTCTCCTTTGTTATGTCCGATTCGAATGCTGCTCCCAGGAGCCTATTGTGCTCAGGGCAGTAGGTATATGGCCTAGCACGTCGAGGGCCACCGTACTGCGAGGACTGAGAGGAAGGCGCGAGGCCAAGGATCGCCGAGCCGATTCAGCGTCGTGCGGTTGCTGCTTGCGCTTTCCAGCGCAAGCAGAGTAGGCTGGTTGCATTCTAGCGGTAATTGACGACCGCTCCCCGTGCATTCCACAGCGAAACACAAGTCCGTATCAAGTCTCTCGTCGGGAAAATCCTCAGCGCGCACCTGCCACCGTTGGGCGGTCTCATGGAAGGTGCGCACACAAAGTGCAGAATTTGCCTTGACACGTCCCCTCCGCCTTCCACCGCCTGAAGCGGCCCACTACCCCTTCGCCGAAAGATAAAAGGGGTAGGCCCGGGAAATCCGCGAGGCCGGCAGCGGGTTCGTGTCGTGCTTTGGCACATGCTCGGTGGACCAAGCGACAAAGAAGGCGCCCATTACGTGGAGGCAGCAATGGTCCCCGGTTGGGTCGGCACCAGTTTGGTGCGAACATTCCAAGTCGATTCATCCGGCCAGTCAATCCTCACGCGCCAAGTCCCGGGCGAAACGGACGTACTCGTCTGCGGCGCATGGTGGACTATGCGGCCCGATGGCCATCACTTTGGGACCAGACGACGCCGCGAGCGATAGTCAGGCGGGAGCCCTCATGGCGTCGCGGCGCCGGTCGAAACCAGGCGGCCGCTCAGCCGCGCCTTGCGAATCCGCCGGTACAGGATGCGCACCAGCGCCAGCACCGGCACCGACAGGAACGCGCCCGCGATGCCGGCCGCTTCCGCGCCCGCGAACACGCCAAACAGCACCAGCAAGGGGTGCAGTTCCACGCCCTGTCCCATCACGTGCGGCGAAGCAAAGTAATCCATCAAGACGCGGTAACACAGAACGAAGATCACAACCGCCAGGACGTGACCGCCGGACACCACGGCAACCAGCAGAATCGTCAGCCCCGCCACTACCGGACCGATGGTGGGGATAAACTCCATCAGGCCCCCCAGCAGGCCCAGCAGGATGGCGTACGGGACCCCCAGGATCGAAAAGAAGATGCTGTAGACCGTGAATGTGCCCAGCGAGAGCAACACCATCGCGCGCATGTAGTGGGCCAGCAGCAGGTGGGTA
>PMJE01000115.1 GCA_003157315.1 Myxococcales bacterium
CCCCCCAGGGGTGAGCGGCACGCGGCACCCGGAGCGCTCACACCTCGCCCGACGCCTTCCGCCTCCCGCGTATCCCACACGAACTCGCTCACGCGCTGCCCACGCCGCCCGGCGACCAGCAGGCCGGCCCTGCGGCGGCCCGCAATTTCCCGACAGACTCTACCTGGCGCTTGCTATCAGACGCTTGAGCAGGCACACAGGAGGTCTACCCAGGGATCCATATCCCCGTGTGTGGCGTCATCGCAGTTCCAATCACAAATTTGCTGCTTGCACGGCGAATCAGTTGATGGGTCAACTACGGGCGACCACAAGTTCAAAGGGGAGTTTGGTTTCGCGCAAACGAAGCCAGCGGACGTGGCGAACGCTGGATCATTCGCGACGCAAACCATCATTTCTGTGTACTGCCGCCCCAAATCCGCATTGACCAAGGACGTGTTGTCGAACGTAGTCATGCAGCTCTGCTCGCACACAGCTTCTGTGGTGGAGCAACCCGACAACCCACTAGCAAGGCAGCAATTATGCGCACATGCTTGTGCCAATGTCGTTACAGGCGTTGCGGTTGCCACGCACGCAGCACCACCACTTGACACTGCGCCGCCAGTCGCCAAAGCGCCGCCGCTGGCGTTGCCGCCTGTCGCAGAGGCGCCGCCAGTACTACCAGTAGTGCCGCCCGTGGATGTTGCCTCTGTCGAGTTGCCGCTGCCGCAGGCACAGACACAAGAGGCTACGCAAAATACTAGAACCAGCGATCCGACATTATTCTTCAACATGGCAATCCCTCACTGTGACAGAGGTTAGCTGAACACGGCTTTCGTCGCAAGATGCTTTTTTTCTGAAATCACAAAGATGATCGAGAAGTTCCCAGCCTGCGGGAATTGGACCGACCATGGCTTTGCAAGCCTACTGCAGGACGCGGACGAGCGCTGCGCTCGCGGCTGGGACATACACTGAAACGGTGTTTCCCGAAACTGTCTGAAGGTAGGGTGCATTGCGAGGCCAATCGCCCGCCACCGAAACCTGGGCGCCGGCAAGGGTCACGGACCCTGCCGCCGCCGTCAGGTTGCCGCCCGACTCCAGATAGATCGCGCTCGCGCTATTCACCGCGGATCCTAGATCCACGGTGGCGCTGACGCCACTCGATGCGTTTCTGTTGTTAAGCACCACGCTGACAGATCCGTTCGCCTTGACGGCCCACGCGGTGAAGAATTGGGCACTCGTGGTGACGGTCGCGGAAACCATCGAGCCTACGCCGGCTTGGCTGAAGAGGAGCATACCGTAGTATTCCGGCTGTACCTGCACGACGACGCCACCGTTCTCCTTGATCGGCTCATAGTAGAAAGGAACCGTTCCATCCATTCCCGTCTCGCCGTTGTGGAAATTGATTCCGGTGCCGCCACGCTTGGCAACCTCGAACATATAGTCGAGCGCCCACAGCCCCGCGATGAGCGTGTCGCTGAGGCCCTGCTGACCGTGACCGGAGCAGGTGTTGTTTTCCCCCATGCGCCAGCCAAGTGGGATCTTGTCCTTTGTGGCAGCACCCTGCATCGTCGTGAAGCAATTGATGAGTTGGGTCGTTGTTATCTGGAGATTGGGAACTGAGCATCCCGACGAACCGGCTCCGGCAACGTAGGAGTGCTGGGTCAGAAGGGCAAGTTTGCTCCCCCATTTTGCCGACTCGGAGTCGGCAAATGGAACGCTGTACGATGCAGCCGATCCCGTGGTGCAACCCGGGCCGGCCAACTGAGCGCCCGGTGCGGCGAGGATGGCGGTCGCGAACGACTCATACTGCGTTTGTTGGGAGGACCAGCTCCCAAACTTGTCGGGCTCGTTGCCGATCTCGATTCCGACGATGCTCGACGGACACTTGCCCATCACGTAGGCCGCCTCCGCTGCGGAGGTAGCTGCGGTGCTAACCCTGAAGTTGACGCCATAGATAATCTTGCTGCCCGTCGCGGCCAGAAAGCCGCAGAGTTGGTCGACTCCGCCGGTCGTGACCTTTGTGTTGAATGGCTGCCCATTTGGCTGCGCAGGTGCCGTCCCTGTGCCAGCCCAGGTGCAAACCTCGACGTCGTTGGCTCCCAGCCGCATCATCGGAGTCCCAAGCAGCTTGTAGAGCGCAATCATGTTTGCGTTGTTGCTGGTGAACGAGCCATTCATGATGTNNCCCGGCAAAATCGGCACCGATCGTACCGTAGGTCGTGCTGGGGCTTACCGTCACTGTGGCCGTGGTTCCCGTGCCCGAGGGACCGCCAGTCACGGGCGTTCCCCAGTCGGGCGTCGTGACCGTTCCCGCAGTCCCGCCCGAGCTGGTCGTCCCACCCGAGCCGGTGGTGGTCCCGCCCGCGGTCGTGGTCCCACCGGAAGTGGAGGTCCCGCCCGACCGGGTCGTGGTCCCGCCCGAGCCAGTCGTGGTCCCGCCCGAGCCGGTCGTAGTCCCGCCCGAGCCGGTCGTGGTCCCGCCGGTGCGGGTCGTCGTCCCGCCGGTGCCGGTGGTAATCCCACCCGAGCCGGTGGAAGTCCCGCCCGAGCCGGTCGCGGTCCCGCCAGAGCCGGTCGTGGTCCCGCCGGTGCGGGTCGTTGTTCCGCCGGTGCTGGTGGTAATCCCGCCCGAGCCCATCGTGGCCCCGCCCGAGCCCGTCGTGGCCCCGCCCGAGCTAGTCGTGGCCCCGCCCGAGCTAGTCGTGGCCCCGCCCGAGCCAGTCGTGGTCCCGCCCGAGCCAGTCGTGGCCCCGCCTGAGCTAGTCGTGGCTCCGCCCGAGCCAGTCGTAGTCCCGCCACTTCCAGGCGTATTGACGTTGGTACCCGAGCCATTACACCCGAATGTGAACACAACGGTCAGCAGCACAGGACGCGCAAGACGGTAGAGAGAAGTCATCCCACCACTCCTTTCAGGGCTCTCGCATCATATTTGGATCGTATCATATCTAATGTGGGGACATGGGCAAAGCTTCTCACGAAGTGGTGGCCGGGCCGAAACCGCGAGGCCCGGCTTTGACCCATGACTGAGCCGGCCAAGTGACCGTGCGCCAGCGACTGCTGGACGGTGGGCCGGAGTCTACCGGCTCAGAACGAACTGCCGCAAGCAATTCCGAGCGGGCTCACCACACAGTTGAGTGCACTCTGAGTCGGAGCTGCGGGCGCGGAATGCCACGAGAGTATGCCGATGAGAGCCATGGTCAGGGCAGCGGCGCCAAGCCCTATCGTCGTACCCATGGCAACGTTCTGCAAGGTCTTGAGACTAGATTCGTTGGTGCACCGGTAGCCAAGCGCGGGCTTGTGACAGGAATCGATCTCGTTTGCACGAGTGTACCAGTAGATACCAGCGCCACCCGCCCCCAACGCGGCGACTCCACTAGCCCACAGCCACGCCGCCGGCCCACGATTCGACATCATCCGGCGCGATGTCCTAGTGGCAGTCTCAACTGGGGTCGCTCCAGCGCTGGCCGAGGACGTGTCCGAGTGCGCGGCCGCCTCGGATTCAAGCGTCACCGAGAGTTCCTTTCGCTCACCACCGCGCACATCGATTGGCAGCGTGCGCACCACCATGCCCGGCGCCCTGACTTCTAGCGTGTGTTGGCCGAAGCCAAACATCAAGGTTCCATCGGACTCGAACTCCGGTTCACGACCGTCAATCAGGACGTGCGCATCGTGTGGCGTAACCGTCAGCGTATATGTATCCACGAAGAGACGGCTGCGATCGAGCAGATCCTGGGTTTGCTTGCGTTGTTCCGCGGAGAGCGGCCTGCGCACGTCGTGCAAAGCCGCCGACAAGGCGTGCACGGCGGAGACATAGTCACGAAGTTCGAAAGAAGTCATGCCAATCCCACGAAAGGTCCGCGCGTTGGGGCTGATTTCGTGGGCGCGTTGAAAGAGGCTGCGTGCTTCCTCGAAATGGCGAGCGTCGTATTCGGCTAGCCCATCTTCGATGGTCTTTCGGTAGGCGGGCTGGTCCGCAACGTCCACCGCAGCCCGCAGCCCGGCAACCCTGTGGTCGGCATGGGCGGTCGGGAGGAACATCGCAAGACCGAGGGCTGCAACTGCGACGGCGATGCCCCGCGCAGCCGGAAATGCTGAGAGTGGTTTTCTTCTGTGGGAGTACATGGTGTTGTGCCTGGTGCTAGAAGTCATCTGCGGATAGGCCGCCCGCACGCGATCTAGGCTTCGCGGGTGAGCTGGCCGCCGGTGCCGCCGGCGCTGGTTTTGCCGATGAGCCAGCCATTGCGGCCGGCGGCGTGGCCAGTGCAGGCGTACCTTGGTCGAGGGCACTGTGGGCTGCGTGCCGCCCGGGCGAGACCGAGTCTCTCGCCGCCACATGGGAGCGATGGGTATTGGCTGCAACAGGCACGTCGTGCACATGGCGCGCGGACTTGCCATGTTCAGCTGTTGCAGGCGCGCCTGGTTTGATTGGCAAAGGCGAGGCTGGCAATGGAGCAGGAACCGCCACAATGGGCCTGGTCGCTGCGGGCACCGCCGCGGGAACCGCCACAGTGGGGCTGCTCGCTGCGGGCACCGCCGCGGGAACCGCCACAGTGGGGCTGCTC
>PMJE01000417.1 GCA_003157315.1 Myxococcales bacterium
CCATGGTCTGATAGATATGGCGCAGCTCACCGGCCGGAATGGCAGGCTCCCACTCAGGACGCACCACGCGGCCCGCATCGTCGAGAACCCGGACAAGCTCGAACTTCACCAGTCGTGCTTAACGGCGGCGGCCAGGGTTGTCAAGGCGGAGGCCGGGCAGGATACTGCCGGCCAGGCACGCGCAAGGACATCCATGGAACTTCACCTGAAAGACATCGTCAGCTACTCGGGGACCGCCTATCTGGTCGAGGGACTGGTTAGCTACCGCGTGGGGCGCCGCAAACGGGTGCTGGCGCGTTTGGTCGACGGCGAGCGCGTCTTGTGGATGGAGCCGCTGGTGGGCGAGCTCGACGAGCGCGTGTTGTTTCTCGAGGAGGTGCGCGACCTCGACATGACCACGCCGCCGCCAGCCAACATTCTCTACAAAGGTCGGACCTACCTGCGCGTTCTCGCGGGCCAGGCTCTGGTGGAGACCAGCGGCCAGACGCCTGGACGCGTCTCAGGGACCTGCGAAGTCTGGCGCTATCGTGCCGCCGGCGACACCTTTATCCAGATCGAGGCTTGGCCTGATGGTCAGGTCGTTTTGGCTGGCCCCTCGGCCGACCAGGGCATGCTACAAATACTGCCCGCCAAGTAAGAGAGGAGAACCTGATGTACAAGCTCGTTTTGCTTCGCCACGGCGAGAGCACTTGGAACCAAGAGAACCGCTTCACCGGCTGGACCGACGTGGACTTGTCCGAGAAGGGCCGACAGGAGGCCAAGACCGGCGCCCAGGCGCTGAAGGACGGGGGCTACGTCTTCGACGTGGCGTACACATCGGTGCTCAAGCGCGCCATCCGCACCTTGGGGTGCGTGCTCGACGCGCTGGACTTTATGTGGATTCCCGTGCACCGGTCATGGCGACTCAACGAGCGACACTACGGGGCTTTGCAGGGCCTCAACAAGTCGGAGACCGCGGCCAAGTACGGCGAGGCGCAGGTAAAGATCTGGCGGCGCAGCTACGACATCCCGCCGCCGCCCCTGGAAAAGACCGACCCACGCTTCCCGGGCAACGATCCACAAGGGCGCTACAAGGATCTCAAGCCCGCCGAGCTGCCCCAGACCGAGTGCCTGAAGGACACCGTGGCGCGCTTCCTGCCGCTGTGGCACGAGACCATCGCGCCCATGGTGAAGTCGGGCAAGAAGGTCATCATCGCGGCCCACGGCAACAGCCTGCGCGCCCTGGTCAAGTACCTGGACAACATCCCGGAGAGTGAGATCGTCGAGCTGAACATCCCGACCGGCATCCCGCTGGTCTACGAGCTGGACGCCAACCTCAAGCCGATCAAGCACTACTACCTCGGGGATCAGGCCGCCATCGAAGCAGCGATGACGGCGGTCGCGAACCAGGGCAAAGCGAAGTAGAAGTTACCTATTTCTCACAGAGGCACAGAGGTCACAGAGGCGGACGAGAAAAAAGAAAGGGTTCGCTCCCGTCCGGCCCAAACCCTTCTTCTCCTCCGGTCTCTGCGTCCTCAGTGCTCTCTGTGAGGAATAGGTGACTACTTCCGCAGTCGGCGTTCGAGAAGTTTGTAAGCTTCCGTCAACTTCTGCGTCAGCTCGGTGGCGGTCTTCTGCTTCTCGGGCGAGCCGGAATGATGGTCGGGGTGATACTTGCGCATCAGCGCACGATACGACTTGCGCACGGTCTCGAAGCTCGACCCCACCGGCACTTCCAGCGCGGCGTAGGCGCGGCGCACTTCGTCCTCAGGTGAAGGCCGGCGCGGCGGGGGTCCGGGCGACGGGCGCGCCGGCCTGGGCCGCGATCCGCTGCTTGCCGTCGTCGGGCGCGGGGCTGCGGCGTTGACCTTGGCCTTGGCGGCCGCCCGCGCCTGGTGGCGGCGTTCCAGTTCAGCCTCCAACTGCTCGTCAGTCAACTCGTCCAGCCCGTAGCGTTGATAGAGATCCTCGTCGGGATCGCGCGCCGACTCCCAGGTCGACGCCTTGTCGAGCAGGGCATTCAATTCGGCGCGAGCCATGTCGAGAAACCGCTTGCTGATACTCATGACGACTGCCGTCAGTCTACACCGACGGCTATTTGTTGTAGGGCTCGCCCCGCAAGGCGGAGATGGCCCGATAGATCTGCTCGCACAGGATCACGCGAGCCAAGCGATGGGGCAGGGTGAGAGGCGAGAGGGATAGGCGCCTTTGCGCGGCCTTGACCGTGGCCGGCGCCAGGCCTTCGGCCCCGCCGATGAGAAAAGCGATGGCACGCGTGCCCTGCACCATACGACGCTCAAGGAACTTGATGAACTCGACGGTGGTCCAACGATCGCCATCCGGTTCCAGCGCAACGACTTCAGCACCCGCGGGCAGGTTGCGCAGCAAGTCTGCGTCGCTCTCCACTTCCTCGACCGCCACGGGCAAGTGGCGCCGCGCGCGATCCACGTATTCCTGGCAAACCGACTCTAGCCGGCGATCGCGCATCTTGCCGACAGCGCGGACCAGGATCTTCACGGCCCGACGGGACCATCGACGGCAACCACCATGGCCTCGGGCGGAACTTGCAGCTTCACCCGGGGCGCGTCGATCCACAGGCTCTCGATGTCGAATATCTCCCGCACCGGGTGATAGAAGACATGCACCACCACGTCACCGAAATCGAGCAGGGCCCAGCGCCCGTTGCGTGTGCCCTCGCGGCCGATCAGCCGCCGGCCGCTTTCGTGCATGACCTTTTGCACATGCTCCGCGATGGCGTCCACCTGGCGATCGCTGCGGCCGCTCACGATGCCGATGTAGTCGGTGTAGCTGGCCCGGCCCGACACATCGATGAGCACGGGCACAAGCGCCTTCTTGGCCAGTGCGGCCTCGATGGCAGTGCGTGCTGCAGCCAGCGCTTCGCGCTGCGCCTGCGCGCTGCTCGCCGGCCTGGGCGCATCCGTGTGAAACGCCCGCGCAGGAACAGCCCTTATGCCCGCTGCCGCCTTGCCCCCGGCCTGACGAGCGGGCTTGCGTGAGGTCTTGGATGCTTTGCTCTTTGTCTTGGGGGCGGTCTTTTTCTTCACTTGCTCCAATCGTAGCAAAGCCAAGCGCCCACCTCAATCCAAGTCAGAAGATCCAGGAATTCGGAGAGGGTGTGTTCTGCGCGCATCGCATCTGGTGTAGGGGCGACCTGCGCCCGCCGGGCGACCGCAGGTCGCCCCTACATGAGAGGCAAGAGCTATTCCTTCCGCGCCGCTGGGCGGTTGCGCCAACGGGCTTCGAAATCTTCGACCAGCCCGCCGACATACTCGTTGCCCAGGGTGGCCAAGCGTTCCTCGACCGCATGTGCGGCGCGATCGAGCCAGCTTTTCTCCTCCTCGCTTTCGTCGGTCGGCCAACCGGCGGGCGCGACCTCGGGATGGCCGCCGGTCCGCAGCCAGCGCTCGGCGTGGCGGGACAGGCTCTGCGACACCCAGCGTGGCGCCTCTGCCAGCGAGCTTCCCATCATCTTGCTCCCCTCGCGAAACGCGGCCACCAGCCTAGTCTTCGAGGTGCCACTCACCGATTCATGGACGAGCGTGCGCAAGAGCGCGGCCTGTGGCCGACTGATGGGACCACCCACGTGCAGCTTGGCGCAATAGTGCTCGACCAGCGTGGCCACCTGGAAGATCGTCGCCATGTCCTCGGCACCACGGCCGGCAGCAAGCAGGGCAAGAAACTTGCGCCAGGCCAGCTTCAGCGCGACCAGGGTGGCGGCGGTGAGCGTGACGTTGCGCAAGGCCGAGCCGGCCTTGCCCTCGGCCAGCACCTCAGCCGAGGCCGCGGGCAAATCAACGTGACGGCTGGCTGCCAGCTTCATGTACAGACCCGCGCGTACGCGACCGGCCACCATATCGTCCAGGATCGGCATGGGCACCAGGCTGCCCAGGGCTGAGGCGAACAGCGCCCGCCGCACGATGAGTCCGCGGTTCTGGGCCAGGTGCGAGAACCGCGACGGATCTTGCGGCGTGATCGGCTCAGCCCCCACCTCGATAGCCGGCTGGTCGTCGGGTTTCTCGACAGTCACGGAGTTTCCTTCTTGCCGACCGCGGGCAGCTTGGCGGCTGACGGCTTCCGCGACTGCCCCGAGGCCCGCTGGCCTGGCCCGCTGCTCTCGACCGAGCGGCGCCCGCCGGTTCCCCTTTTCGACGGTGGCGGCAAAGCCGGCGCACGGCCACCCAGGCCGCCCAACAGGACGCGTTCTTCCAAGATGGTGCGCTGCCGCGTTTGCAGCGTTTCTGCCGCCGGCATGGTCACCGGGTCCGCCCCTTGCTCCACCCTGGCCGCGACCGCGATTTCACCCTCGATAGGGGTCCCGTCACGCGTGGCCCGGAAGTGGGCGCCAAGTGAAAAAGCCTGCAGCCCGCCGCTGGCATCGAGCCGAGCATCGCCCACCAGGGTCTGGACTTCGACTGTCTCGCGCCACGTGCGCAAAGGCGTGGCCGCGGCCAGCGCCGGGCGCACCTGCGCGGACTTGCTCAAGCCGAAGGCGCGGTTGCCGGCCGGCATGAGCTGCACGAACCTGCGCACTGTGTCCCACGCCGCTGACGGTGCCCCAACCCCCTCCTCCAGGAATTGCTGCGGCTCGGGATCCTGGGCGGGGCGACGGACAAACTTGCCGTAGCGCAAGGCCACGGCCAGTTCACTACCCACGCGCACCACCTCGCGGCCGCCATCCTGGTCGTTGCTTTCGGACAGGCGAAAGTTGCCCTGCTTGTCGATCCACAAATCGGTGGTGGTGGTTACCGCGTCCTTGCCGCCGGCATCCGGCGCGCCGGCTACGCCCACCCGAAAGGCTGCCGTGGCATGAAAATGTGCGCCGGACAGACGCCGCAGTCCCGAGACGAGCGCGGCTGGTTGCAGGGCCGCGTCCAATTCCTGGTCAGCCGGCAGGATCCCGCCGGGCTTGGACCGGCCGCAGCCTGACCACGCTGCCACGAGAAGCAGCGAGGCGACGATCCGGTTGCGTGAGCTGGCGGTTTTCACCAGGGCTGGCAATCTACCATTTTGCCCATCGCATGGTCCGGTGATTGGCTTTTCACGCGACCACACGGTTCCAGCTGAGGAGTGGTAACGTGGGCGGGTGGACGCACTCCCGACGCTCGCCTCTCCCGGCATGCGCTTGGCCGCCACCCTTGCGGCGGCCGGCTTGGGCGCCATCTGGGGCAGCTTCCTCAACGTGTGCATTGCGCGCATTCCGCGCGGGATGTCGGTGGTCAGGCCAGCCTCGCATTGCTTCGCCTGCAAAGGTCGCGTGTGGGCGCGTGACAACATCCCCATCCTTTCGTACTTTCTCTTGCGCGGACGCTGCCGCCACTGCGGCGCAAGGTTCTCCCCCCGCTACGCGCTGGTCGAGGCTGTCACTGCCGCGCTCTCGGCCCTGGTGTTCTGGAGCTTCGTGGTCGATGCGCCGGGCGAGCCGCTCGGCGTACGCGCCGCCCGCTTCGCCACCTACTTTGCCTTTGCCGCCGTTCTCGTCGTGCTGTCGTTCATCGATCTCGACACCAAGCGCCTTCCCGACATCATCACGCTTCCTGCCATTGCGGTGTTCTTTCTCGCCGGGTTCGCCGTCCACGAAGTCGCTTGGTCAGAACGGGCTATCGGGGCCGCTGCTGGCTACCTGCTGGTCCGCCTGGTTAGCGACGGCTACTACTACGCCACCGGGCGTGAGGGTCTGGGCTTGGGAGATGGCAAGTTGTTGGCCATCATGGGCGCCTTGTTCGGCTGGAAAGCCATTCCTGCCATCGTGTTGCTGGCGTCGGTCACCGGCATCCTGGTCAGCGTGCCGGTTCTGCTCGTCCGCCGACGGCGGGCCGCCGTGGCCCGGCCAGCGGAGCCGCCGTCGCCCACGTCACCCCCCGCTCCCCCTACGGGGGCTTCGGGAGCGACNNGCGCTGGCCTACCTCTTCTTGGGAAAGCTGGCGTGGGCCTTGCTGATGCGCACGCTCACTGGCGAGTAACACGGCGGCATCTCAGAAAGCGACGAACGGTCCCGTTCCGGCAGGAGTTGTCTGTCCTTCGATGGCGGTGAACACGTTCCGGCCGAAGAAGAAGGGCAGCCCCCAGTCGTACCCCCGCTGTCAAGCTGGATCACTGTCTCCTGGTCCAGGGATCAACGGATCTCGTCGGTCGAAAGCCCCTGCGGAACTCTGTCTACAACATACACCCGGCCATAGAAGGCGCGCTGATGGCCACTCATGTGGATGACCAATCCCGGCAGGCTAAGGTTGAGCGGGCCGCGAGGAACGCGGGGGCCCGCAGCCTTGAGGAAGGTCTCGTAGTACGAGCCGAGGAGTTCTCGCAGGTTAGGGCGAAATGGACCTTGCCAGGCGACGGCAAAAACCTTGCCCTCGCCATCCAGGTACTCGCGCACCTTGGTGCCGGTCGTCGCCTCGAGTTCGTGCATGGTGTACAGCTCGGCACGCACGATGCGCGTGCTGGCCGCCAAGCGCACCTGATCGGCGGCGATCGATAGCGCATCTCCTCCCAAGGCCGCCGATGCGGGCTGCGCGCAGAAGAGGAGAGCGAAGAAAGCACAAGGCGGCAACAGTTTGCGGAAGAGCGTCGGAGCCAGGGGGATTCTTTGCATTGCGGTTGCCTCCTGAAGGAGATTCGAGCAGCTAGACGTCTACCTAGTTTACAACGCTTTAGGGGTTTGTGCCTTTGGGTTGCACCTCGGTGGTTATGGCGTGCAGCCGAGCCTCCAGATCGGCGCGGATTTCCGCCAGCCGCTCAGGGCTGTCGGCTTCGCAGCGGAGCACCAGCACCGGGCCGGTGTTGGAGGCGCGCACCAGGCCCCAGCCGCCCGGAAAGCTGACCCGCGCGCCGTCCACATCCACCACGTGGTGGTCGCGGCGGTAGTGCGCCAGCGCCCGGCGCACTACCTCGAACTTGATGTCGTCGGGACAGGGCAGGCGAATTTCAGGCGTGTTGTGCATCACGGGCAGCGCGTCCACCAACCCGGAGAGTGACCGTTCGCTGCGCGTCAGCAACTCGACCAGGCGCGCCGATGCATACACGGCATCGTCGTAGCCGTAGTAGCGATCGGCGAAGAACATGTGGCCCGACATCTCGCCCGCCAACACCGCCTTTTCTTCGCGCATCTTGGTCTTGATGAGCGAGTGGCCCACCTTCCACATGATGGCGCGGCCCCCGAGCCGGGCGATCTCGTCGTACATGGCTTGGCTGCACTTGACCTCGCTGACAAACGTGGCACCCGGCCGCTCGCGCAGAATGTCGCGCGCAAACAGCATCATGAGCTGGTCGCCCCACACGATCCGGCCCGCCGGATCGACCACGCCCAGACGATCCGCATCGCCGTCGAGCGCGATGCCCAGCTCGGCGCCGGATTTNNTCGGGATCGCAGTACAGTGCCTCGACCGTGAAGCCCATTCGCCGTAGCACCGACGCGCAGGTCAAACCGCCGGTGCCGTTGCCGCCGTCGACCACGATCTTGAAGCGGCGGGCGCCCAGGCGCATGCCCTCGGCGACCTCGGCGATGTACGGTGTCAGGACATCCACCTCGGCCACCGCGCCACCCGGCACGGGCTTGGGCCGGGCGCCGGCCCGGTGG
>PMJE01000111.1 GCA_003157315.1 Myxococcales bacterium
CCAGCTATCCACCGCGGATCGCCCGGCTTCTCGATGTACCCCTCGTAGGAAGTGTGCAGACCCAGAGGAACAATCATCAGGCGCAGGGTGGCGAAGAAGTTGGCCAGCCAACTGCGGGCGGCCACCGCGGAATCGAAGAACGCCCGGGCGTAGCGCTGGGGAAACACCACGAAATTGAGGTACACCACTCCCACCGCCGCTGCCGCCATCAGTCCCAGGTTCACCCAGCGCCGTCGCCGCTCCCCAGCTTCTTTCGCACGGAAGACCCACATATGTCCGCCCACCAGCGCGGGCACCACAGCAGCGGGCGGGTTGGCGAGCGCCGCCGCAGTAAATACCAAGCCACTCGCCCAGGTNNGACCCAGGCTACCGCTTCCACGTGAATAGGATGCAGGGCGAACAACAGGGCGCCGGCAAATGCGGCCCGGGTTGAAGGCAAGAGTTCGCGAAGAATCCAATACGCAGAGCCGACGGCCAGCAAATAGAAAAGCAGACTGGTCACATGGTAGCCGGTGGGGGACGTCCGGTAGAGGTGGTAGTCGATCGTCCGCACAAGAATGTAGATGGGCCGGTAGTAGTCGTGCAGCATCTCCTCTTTGGCGATGCTGTTGAAGATCTGTGCGAGACCGGCGAGGTTCAAGGGCCGGTCGAAATGGCCGTTCTCGACAATGTAGGCAGAGTCGTCGGCCACACTGAACTCGCCCGAGAGCACTCCGGCGGCACAATAGAAGAGCGCAGCAACGGCCAGAAGAACTGCCAATGGCATGAGTCTCTTCCCGGACGCACCCTTGCCGGGTGGCGGCGCCGGTTTGACTTTCTTCTTAGACATTGCTGCTCACCGAGATCACTCAGCGCCCGGCTGCTGCTGGTGGATTGCCGTGCAGTCGCAACAGGCGTGCCCGCACAGCGGGAAGATCGGTATCGTCGGCACTGGCATTCTTGACGAACAGGTCGAACGCATTTGCGGCACGCGCAACGAACGCCGGGTCTTTCTGCGAAAGAATGTCATAGCCGACGCCGAGGCTTTTCAACACTGTCGGATGTGCAGCCAAGGGCGCGAGATTGGGCTCGCCCGCAATACCGAGCACCTTTGAACCACCGGTCAGTCGCAACACGTCCTCAAGCAGCTTGACCCCGAGCCGTGCGGGAGCTTCGGCGTCGCCCATTTCTTGACTGTAGCTCAGCGCCAGCTGAGCACGGATCACCTGATTGTTCAATGCCAACTCGCCCGCCGCATGCTCCCATGATCCCAGGGGAAACTGCAGGGCCCGCTTGGCATCAAAGGCGGCTTCCACCGCGTGATCCCGTGCTCGCCACTCTGCAAATGAGGGGAAACTGGCTGCCGGTATCAGGGCATGGGTGAGACCGGTGGGGGCCAGCTTGAAGCCATCCTTCCAACTCTCGTCCCAGGTTTCCAAGCGATCCACGATGACCAGCGGCCGAAGTGGGTTGGCCAGCATGAGCTGTCGCATGGTCCAGCCGCCAGGCACGTACACGCCCTTGGGTAGCACGAGATCCGGGTGGTTGCGGGCTACCCGCTGGCAGTACCAGGAGCCCGACAGCAGGTTCCGATCGAGGTGAATCGTGTCGGGCCGCAGTTTCTCCAC
Organism: Myxococcales bacterium; assembly: GCA_003157315.1. The sequence continues at coordinate 1,608 of PMJE01000111.1, forward strand.
TTCGTGCAGGTAAAACACTGCGCCGCTGAGATGGTCGCCCATGGTAATCACAATGGCGTTGGGCGGAACCGCGGCAAACGCGGCCGCCACGAAATCGCGCAACACGGTGTTGTGGCGCTGGCCGGCCTGGGCGTTGGCCGCAACACCCACAGGAAAAGTCAGCAGGCACAGTGAAAGCGCAAGCCCCGGCAGCCAATGCGCCCAGAGCCCACGCGCTCGCATGCGACTGAAGAGCGCGGAGAACCCCAGGCCGGCCGCAAGAGCCAGCAGCAGATCGGACTGGATGAAAAAGCGCGAAAGCACCGCCCGATAGAGCGGATGCGCCGTCGAAAGGTTGGACAGTCCAGCGAACAGAAGCGTGTAGCCGAGGAAGATGCCAAGCACGATGCGCACGGCGGTGCGCTGCCGGCGGTTGCGCGCCGGCCACAGCAGGCCAATCGCAGCGAGCAACGGCCCGACGAACAGCAAGCGGCGCAAAGCGCCCCCCAGCATTTGATACAGCGTGGGGAGAAACGTGCCCGCCTCGAGGAACACGCTGGACGTGGCCGAGGCATGTCCCATGCCGAATGTGCCGTAGTCGCGACGGAGAAAATGCGAAAGCAGACCGCCGATCGTGCTCTGATCTCCCCACGACAAGGGGGCCCGCGATGATGAGGCGATCATGAGGTAGGCGTAGGGAAGCAGGCCCAGCAGCCCACAGCCAAGGCCCACCACGACCCCACGAGCGCGCAACTCACGACGAGCCACCCACCACGAACGCAGCAGCAAAGGGACACCCACGAAGACGAAGGTGTGGTGGTTTCCCATCGCCAAACCGCTGGCCAGGCAAAGCGCGAATACCCTGTGCGAAGTGGGCTGACGCTCGATGCGCTGCCAAAGCCAAAGCGCCAAGGCAACGAAGAATGCGTTGAGGCCGAAGACCTCCGCCGCAGTGGCGTTGTGCCACACGATGGGATTGGTACCGAACAAGGCCGCGGCGAGAAAGCCGGCCGCCATGCTGCCCGACAATCGTTGCGCCACGGCACAGAGAACTCCGGCCGCAGCAGCAGTCGAAACCGCGGACAAGAGATTCACGCGCCAGGCGACGCACGGACCGAATGGCAGTGCGGCGAAGAGTCGGGCCAGGATGGCGAACACGGGAAACCCGGGTGGGTGGGGCACGCCACCTAGAACCGCAGCGGCGGTCAGCTCGCCACTGTCGCCGCCCACCACTGAGGGGGCAAGGGTCGCGACGTAGAGGACCAGCAAGCCAACCGACGAGACAAGCGGCGCGAGCCAGGGCCGTCGCACCGGCTCCAACGCCTCGTCAGTTGGTGCCTGCGCACGCTTGGGTCGGGCCAGGCCTTTTCCCTCGGGGGCCTTGCCCGCGGGCCGCGAGCCCTTCTTCTTTCTGTCCATGGATCGCTCGGGATGATGCCATGAAATCCCGAGCGCCGCCGCGCCGGCTTTTTCGTCGGCACGCGCAGACACGCATCTTCTGCAAGACCAGGGCTGGCAAGCTACCGCCAGCAATCGTCAGCGTCGCAATCAGATGCAATGCTCGAGCGTCAACTCTACGGTGCTGCCGCTGAACGTGGTCAGCGTGGCCTCGCCACACACGCTGCCAAAGGTGAGGGTTTCGGTCTCGCCCGCGTGCGGGCCGTTTTGCATGCTCGTGGCCACGTAGCCCGCGGTGGGGAAACAGCAACTGGCATCACCATAGGTGACATTGGCGAACACGGTGTTGCTGGTACGGTGGACGATGTTGTGCTCGACCGTCACCCCGCCATTGACCACGCGCACGTCAGCCGGGCCATCTACCTCGACGGTCCCAATGACCGTGTGATCCCACAACGTGGTGCTCCCGCCTGCGGCGGCGGTCACCGTGCCGGTAAGATGGCTGCCGCTGATCACCAAGATTCCGGTGGTGTTGCAGCCACTGGCACCACAGGTCACGATCAGTCCTTCGTTGCTCGGCAAAGGCGAAACTGCCAAATCGTAGCCGCTGTCGCCGCCGTTCGTGTTGTGCGTGATGGAATACGAATTTCCGTCAGGGCCGGTCAGCGTGCGCGTGTTGCCGCTGGCCCCGGTGGTTCGCGCAAGCGAGCAGCCGCCCGCCTGGTGCCCGATGAATGGGTGCTGGGCGTCGCAACTCGGCCCGTAGACCAGAGTGAAGCTTCCATCCCAAATCGACGAGGCGGTCTTTCCGTTCTTCCAGGTCACGCTGCAACTTGCCGGCGTATAGGTGTACGTGGCCGGACCAGCAAAGGCCGGGCTCAAAGTTCCTCCGGTGCAGGTCCAGTTGGCCGCCCAAGCCAAGCCCACCGGATTCAGAATCTCGAGCGCGCGGTCGAAGGTGGATTGCCTTGCCCGCCGGCCGTTCCAGCCCAGGGCCGAGCCGCCGGTGTTGTTGAGAGCGCCGCTGACCACGCTGACCGCAACCTCCGAGCCCTGCCCGTCGGCTGCCTCGCCCGCGCCCTGGTTCGACTTGTTGGCGCCACAGCCCCCTTGCACGCAAGCGGCGAAGATCAGCACAGAGAAAAGACTGCCCGTTCGTTGCATTGGGGGTTCTCCTTTGGGCTATCTATTTATTGTGACTCCCGCGTGGGCATTGGACAACCCGTATCGGCAGGCGCGCCGGCGTGTCGCGAGCGCGAACACGCCGGAACGTCGGCGCAGTCTATTCGAAGCCCCTCGTGGTCGTGAAGGCAGCCACCTACGACGGGGCCGGAGGAACTACAGATGAAGCCCGGGCCGGCCTCGGCGAGGAGGCCGACCGCGAGATTCGGAGCCTATATCGCGGGCGGCGTGGCTTGGTTGTTGCCGTTGAGGCCCCAGCAGGCGATGCTCCCGT
>PMJE01000326.1 GCA_003157315.1 Myxococcales bacterium
GAAGTTCACCGGCACGCGCGCGGTTATCAAGTACGGCGGTGCCGCCATGGTCAAAGACGACTTGAAGCGAAGCTTTGCCCTGGACGTGGTCTTGCTGCAGGCCGCGGGCTTGCGGCCGGTGGTGGTTCACGGCGGCGGGCACGAGATCACCAAGACCCTGGATCGTCTGGGCCAGAAGAGTGAGTTCATCGACGGCCAGCGGGTAACCGGTGCGGTGGAGATGGGCGTGGTCGAAATGGTTCTCACCGGCAAGGTGAACACGGAAATAGTGGGTCTGATCAACACTCTGGGCGGAACCGCCATGGGTCTGTCGGGCAAGGACGCGCATCTCATCAAGGCGCACAAGCTGCCGCCCCGGCCGGGCAAGCCTGACCTCGGCTGGGTGGGCGAGGTCGAGAGCATCAACACGGAGATTCTCGATCTGTTGCTCGGTAAGAACTACATGCCGGTGATCTCGCCGGTGGGCCTAGGCACAGAAGGGGCCAGTTTCAACATCAATGCCGACATGGTGGCCGCGGAAATCGCGATCGCGGCCAAGGCGAAGAAGCTCATTTTCCTGACCGACGTGGCGGGAATCTTGGACGAGAACGGCCAACTGCTAAGCGAGCTGCGTGCCGCAGATCTGCGCGGTCGACTGCAGGAGGGCCGTGCAGTCAAGGGCGGCATGCAGGTCAAGGCGCAGGCCATCTTGCGCGCGTTGGAGGGCGGAGTGGAGGCAGTACACGTGGTCGACGGCCGCGAGCCCCACAGTGTGGTGGTCGAGCTCTTCACCGAGAAGGGCGTGGGGACCTTGGTGACGGCGTAGGATCGCGGCGGCGGGTCCTGTCCCACTATTCGATCCGCTCTGGGGCGGCTGTCGAGCTGGTACAGGTAGAGCCAGCCATGCTTGCCGTGCGGCTCACGTGGCCTGCGGGCGCTGCGACCAGTGAATCGCCAGCGCCTTGCTAGCGACGATAGCCGAGCGCAATGCGCGGCAAATTTGGCCAGTGACGAGAACATACAGGGACGGTTCGAGGAAGAACTTGAAACGCATGTTGTCGGGGCTCTCCCCGAGCACGCATCGCGCTCTCTATTGGAACACGGCCAGTCCTGCCCTGCTACGCCACGGCCTCGGTGCTAGCCGTGTTGCCGCTTCCGCGTGCGGGCTTCATGGAAGTGGACTCGGCGATCATCGACGTCAAGAGAGGAACCACGGGCGGGGACCGCAAGGCCAACGAGGAGCGGAGCAATTCTCACAGCCGCCCCCGTCGCATCCGAGCGAATCTCTGACTATCTCCTCCCGCTGTTCCCTTGTTGTGTTATTGATGAGATATCGCTCAAGCAGATCTTCCGGGCTCCTACCGCCCCACGATTTCCTTCAGATACGGCAGGATCTCGTCCCTGAACTCCTTGCGCTTCAGTGCGTACTCCACTGTGGTCTTGATGTAGTCCAGCTTGTTGCCAATGTCGAAGCGCTTGCCCTCGATTGTGTACGAGTGGACGCTCTCCCGCTCATTGAGCAGCCGTATCGCGTCGGTCAACTGGATCTCGTTGTTCTTGCCCCGGGCCGTCTTTTCGATGGCGGCAAAGATCGCCGGGGTCAGCACGTAGCGTCCGCAGATCGCCAGGTTTGACGGCGCTTCGGCGAGGGTGGGTTTTTCCACGAATTGATGCACTTCCATCACCCGCTCGCTAATCATCTTCCCGCCCAGGATGCCGTAGCGAGATACCTTCTCCTTGGGCACGGTCTCCACCCCTAGCACGGTGCCACGGAACTGCTCGTAGATGTCGATCAGTTGTTGGGTCGCCGGGATCACCGAGTCCAGGATGGTATCGCCGAGGAGCAGGGCAAAGGGCTCGCTGCCGGTATGGTGGCGGGCGTAGTAGATGGCGTCGCCCAGCCCGTTGAGTTCCTTTTGCCGTATGAAGTGGATGTTGGCCATCTCCGACAGGCGGCGCACCTCGTGGTACATGGCTTCGTCCTCTCTGCTCGATAGTTGGTCTTCCAACTCGAAGTTCCGGTCAAAGTGGTCTTCGATGGCGCGCTTGCCCTTGCCCGAGATGATCAGGATGTCCTCGATGCCGGAGTCGACTGCCTCCTGCACAACGTACTGGATCACCGGTGTGTCTATGATCGGCAGCATCTCCTTGGGTTGCGCCTTGGTGACGGGAAGAAACCGGGTTCCCAGGCCGGCGGCCGGGATTACTGCTTTGCGAACCATGAGTCACTCCTTGGCAGGGAAGGGATGGGTCAGTTGACGTATGGCTTGATGACCCTGACTTTGATCTGTTTGAGTTCGACGATCAGCTTGTTGAGCACCTCGTCGCTCGGGTAGATGCCGATGATCGAGCCGCCCGAGCCGGGGAACTTCGCAGACGCGCCGCAGGCCCGGGCACACTCGATCATCTCGATGTTGCTGTCGCTGATGTTCATGATCTTGCGCCGGAGATCGAAGTTCTCATTAATCAGCCGGTTGAGCGTGACATAGTCGCGCTTGAGCAGCGCGGTCCTTCCCTCCTCGGCCACCTGTGCCAGACGGGCCAGTGTCTGCAGGGTGAGAGGGTCATTGTTCTTGTATCTGGTTGCCAGATCGTTGAGCACGACCCCGGACACCTTGCTGAGCTGGGTCTTGTAGCCGATGTAGAGATTGGGCAGCAGAGACGTGTCGATGCGTTCGTACTGGCCGTGTCCCTGGGCGTCCATGATCTGCTTGGCGAAGTTCATGTAGACGCATCCCTCGTAGGTCTGGATGACCCGGTCCTGCAGTCCGGCGTTGATCCCCAGTTCGTCCTTTTCGGCTGACAGAATGAGGGAAGGGAGCACTTCGATGGGAACGTCGATCTGGTAGAACTTCATCAGTGCGCGCATGGTCGCAGTGACGATCGCGCTGGATCCGGCAAGACCCAC
>PMJE01000641.1 GCA_003157315.1 Myxococcales bacterium
CTGGTGGCAGCAGGGCTCCAGCGTAACGTACATGGTCGCGCCCTGGGCGCGGACGCGCTTGCGCGAGAGCGCCTCGATCTCAGCGTGGGGCAGACCGGCGCGGCGGTGATAGCCACGGGCCAGCACGCGGCCGCCGCGCACCAGCAGGGCGCCCACCACCGGATTGGGGCGGGTCTGGCCCCGGCCGAGTTCAGCCAAGGCGAGCGCTTCGCGCATGAAGCGTCGATCAGCTTCCGAAAAAACCTTGCTCATGGGTCCTGGCCTTTCCAGCGCAGAAGCCGCTGCACTTCACTCAGCAGCTCGGTCGCGTCCTTGAAATGCATGTACACGGTGGCGAAGCGCAGGTAGGCCACGTCGTCAATCTCGCGCAGGCGGCTCAGCACGGCGTCGCCGATCTTTGACGAGGCGATTTCCTTTTCGCCGGTTTCGCGCAGCGATCGTTCGATGGAATCGGCCAGCTCCTCTAGCGCGGCCATGGGAACCGGCCGCTTTTCGCATGCCTTGGTCACACCCGCCAGCAGCTTGGCCCGGTCAAAAGGCTCGCGCCGCGCGTCCTTCTTGACCACTGAGGGCAGCAGCTCCTCGACGCGCTCATAGGTGGTGAAACGCTTGCCGCACCCCGCGCATTCGCGGCGGCGCCGGACAATCTGCTCATCCTCGCTGGGACGGGTGTCCACAACCTTGTCTTCCGTGGCGGAGCAGAAAGGGCAGCGCATGGTCAGTGGTCCAGGTATTGTCTAGCACCCCACGAGCGAAGTACGAATCACAGAGAACGGAAAGCCGCGCAGGGCTTCTTGACCCATGATCGCTCCGAGGTTGAATCGGCCGAGCCGGCTGGCGCGGACCTCGTGGTTTTCGGTCGTCCGTTCGATACCCGCGCAAAGCGCGTTCTTGGACCGCGGGCATTGGCGCAAGCGTGTTCCTGCTCAATCCCGGTCATTGCGCTCGGTGGAATCGACAATAGAAACGTCGCGAGCTGTGTTCGTATGGGTGCTTACAGAATTGCCGTGATTCGTTCTGCAGTGGCCGTCGACGGCGCGCGGAGTGCCTTGAAACGGCTGCTCTCTGTGCGTTTTCGAACGGCTTCGAACAGCAATGTAGGATCTTGACAGGACCACGCAGAAACGTACGCTTCTGCTGGTGCGCCCCAGACAATTCCGTTGAGGCGTAGCAATCAGTACAGTTTGAGGAGGCAGTGAATGGCAATGGCAACCGGGAAGGTGAAATGGTTCAGCGATTCCAAGGGGTACGGTTTCATCGCGCGGGATGGGGAGGAGGACGTTTTCGTCCACTACACGGCAATCACGGCAGAGGGGTATCGTTCGTTGGCCCAGGGCCAAACAGTGGAGTTTGACATCACCAAAGGGCCCAAGGGGCTGCAGGCCATGAATGTCAAGCGCCAGGAGGCGGCCGCGCAACAGGCGCAGTAGATCCGCCGGGTGCCGGCTCTCGTGGGCAAAGCCCGCCCTCGCTGCTGGGAGAATCAATCGTCGTGCTGCCACGACATCTGGATGTCGTGGCCGAGCTCTGCAATGACCCGCTCGCGGAATTGGGTTTTCAGTTTCTCCGCGATCTGGCCCATGCGCTGCTTGGAAACGCCGTAGCGGGCGCCCAGGGCTGAAAGCGCAACCGCTTCGCCGGTGGTGGCCAGGTGTTCGCGCCACACAGCCCGCTCGCGATCATCTCGCAGCTTGCTCTCGAAGTCATCCATGAGCTTGCGCACGGCTTGCGCCAGCTCGTCTCGCGCAGCTTGCTGCTCCGGCGAAGCTTGATGGGTCGAGATCTTTTCGGCCAAGGGCACTCCGTCTTCGTCAGGCCGGGGTTCCAGCGAGACTTCGTGCGAAGCCAGGTGCGCGGACACCTCGGAGAGATCAGCCTCGTCTACCTCCAGCCGGGCGGCCAGCAACTTGGGCGTGGGATCGATGCCCTCGGCCAGGAGCTTCTGGCGCTCCTTCTCCAGACGGAAAAACAGTTTGCGTCCTGCGCGGGTATTACCCACGTGGATCAGGCGCGAGTTGGTCAGGAGAAAACGCAGGATGCAGGCGCGAATCCAGTAGGCGGCGTAGGAACCGAAGCGCGTGCCCATGTCCGGGTCCCAGCGCCGCACGGCCTCCATCAGACCGACGGCGCCTTCCTGGAAGAGGTCGAGCAGGTTGAGCCAGGCCCGCCGGTACTGGTAGGCAATGGACACCACCAGACGCAGGTTGTGCAGGACCAAGGTGCGAGCGGCGTTGAGGTCGCCAGCTTCGCGCGCGGACTGAATAAGTTCGCGCTCTTGCTTTTCGTCCAGGCGGGCGTAGCGGCGCGCCTCATTGATGAAGCGCTGGACCGGATCGCGCGCGGGCGCCAGGTGTCTTTCCAGCGCGGGCGGGATCTTTTCCGGTGCGGCGCCCTCCACCAGGTCGGGCTCAAGCGGAGCCTCAGTGCTGACCTCATCGGCACCCGTCTCGCCTGGGGTGGCGTCGTCGTGGTCGTCGCTGGAAGAAGACGTGGTCATGGGGCCGAGAGCGCGGCCAAGAGCTGGTCGTTCTCCTCGGCCGTGCCAATGGTAATGCGCAGCTTGTCCTGCAGGCCTGGCTTGTCGAAGTGGCGCACCAAGATCCCCTTGCCCTTGAGCGCGCGGTAGATCGCGGCGCCGTCTCCGCCCGGGCAGGTGGCGAGCACGAAGTTGGCCTGGCTGGGAATCACCTGCCAGCCGCGCCGGCCCAGGGCATCGCTCAGACGGGCGCGCTCGGCGCGCACGTGCTCCCAGGTGCGGCGCGCGTAGTCTTGGTCTTCCAGCGCTGCTGCGGCGGCGCTGATGGCTACCGCGTCGCAGTTGTAGCTGTCCTTGACCTTGTTCATCTCCGACACTACCGCGGGTGCCGCGATGGCGTAGCCGAAGCGCAGCCCGGCCAATCCATAGCCCTTGCTCAAAGTGCGGCAGACCACCAGGTTGGCAAACTCGCGCACCAGGCTCAGGCTGTTCTCTTCGGCGAAGTCCACGTAGGCTTCGTCGACCAGGAGCAGGCCGTAAAAGCGCGCCGCCAATTCGCGTACCCTGCTGGTGCGCACCAGCGTGCCAGTGGGCGCGTTGGGGTTGGCGAAGAAGATGGCCCGCGCGCCGGTGGCCAGCAGCGCGTCGATGGGCAGATCCCAGTCCGCGGCCCAAGGCACGGTCACAACCTTGACCTCGCCGATTTCGGCCAGCACGGGATAGAGCGAGTAGGTCGGATCCGGGTAGGCGAAGATGTCGCCCGGGCCCAGGTAGGTGCGCACGGCCATGGCCAGGATCTCGTCGCTGCCGTTGCCGGCCAAGATCATGTCGGGCGAAACCCCGTGCACCCGCGCCGCGGTTTGGCGGAAATCTTCTGCGCTGGGGCTTGGGTAGCGCCGCAGTCGTTCTGGATCGATGTGGCGGATGGCTTCGACCACGCGCGGGCTAGGGGGAAACGGGTTCTCGTTAGTGTTGAGCTTGACCACGCGCTCGCCCGGCCGCGGCTGCTCGCCGGGAGTGTAGCCGGACATCTTTTCGACGTTGGGCCGGGCCTTGGGCGTGATCGACACGAAAGTTCGTCCTTCCTTGCTGGCCGTCCTACCGCTGCGGCTATCCCTTGCCCAGGGTTTTGCTGCCCACCTTCCAACCAACCGGAGTCTGATCACCGGTCTGTGCCGCCTGCAGCAGGCGCAGCACTTCGTCCACCGAGCGGCCGATGCGCGTGATGTTGCAGTCGGCGTGCACGATGTCGCCGTCAGGATCGATGATGAACGTGGCACGCAGGGCGAACCCCAGGTTTTCCTCGAGGCACTGGTAGTCGCGCGCGATCTTCTTGTTGAAGTCCGCGATGAGCGGGTGAGCGAGAGCGCCCAAGCTGCCATGGATCCATTCCCGGTGTGAGTACTTCGAGTCGGTCGAGCAGCCCAGCACCACTGCGCCCAGCTCCTTGAATTCCTTGTCCCGGCGCGAGAACTCGCTGATCTCGGTGGGGCAGATGGCGGTGAAGTCGGCGGGGTAGAAGAACAGCACGATCCACTGCCCGCGGTACTCCGACAGCGAAATCTTGACGAACTTGCCATCGCCGGTCACGGCGTTCTCAGTGAACTCTGGTGCTTTCTTTCCTACGAGACTCATCGCCTGCGATCCCTCCGGCGAGCCTGGCGCACGCCGACGCTGAGGCTATCACGTCCGCCGGTGCTTGCCAGGCCGTCGGGACTATGGAATTTATGGGTCTCGCTCCTGGGCGCGTTCCCGAATATAGTGATCGCCTCGGACGTCAAGCACCACGGAGGAATTGAAAATGCGCAAACTCGTCATGGCCGCAGTGTTGACCTTCACCGTCCTTCTGCCCGGCCTGTCGCAAGCCGCCTGGGAGTTGGAGGGCTCTTTGGGCAAGGGCGGCCAGCTAAATAGCCCGCGGGGCTGGGAGCAGCTCAACCTCATGGTGACCCCTGGCTATGCGCTGTCGATCCTACGGCTGCAACTTGGCATCGTGGCCAACTTTGCCGACCAGTCAGACAGCGCGACCAACCTGGAGCTGAGGCCGATGATCGCCATCGTTCCCCCCATCCTGCCTATCTACGGCCGGGTCATTTTTGCCGTGCACAATCTGACCGGGCGCAGCAGCAGCAGCGGCACGGGGCGCGAGTTTGCCTATGGCGCTGCCGGGGGCCTGCGCTTCGGCTTGGGGCCAATCGGCGTGTTCGCGGAAGTCGGAGTGCTCCCGCGCTACCGTAACTTCGCGGCCTTTGCTGGCAGCAAACTCGCCTGGGTCATAGAGGGCCGCGTCGGCGCGTACATCAAGTTCTAGTCGGGCGGAGTCGATGAGCCGGTCTTCTGGCCGCATCCCGCTGTTCCTGCTCGGGGTCGCGTTTTGCCAAGCCTGTCGCGGCCAGCCCACGGCGCCCCCCCCGCAAGTTGCGGACGCCGAGCCCGCACCCGACCCCAAGCTGCGCACTCCGGCGGACACGGCCCCCGGGGTCAGGATCTTTTTTGTCAGCGCCGGCCAGACTCAAACCTGTGGGCTGGTGACCAACAACACGGTCATCTGCTGGGGTGGCAACAAGTTCGGGGAAAGCACCCCGCCAGCCGGGNNGGCGGCATTGTCTGCTGGGGGCGCAAGCTGGCTGGCGACCGGCCCGGCCCGCCGGAGGGCAGATTTATGCAGTTGGGCACGGGCCAGGGAAGTCACGCCTGCGCGGTGGGGCTTGGCAATCAGGTCGTGTGCTGGGGGGACAATTCGAGCGGCGCGTGCGAGGCCCCGCCGGGCCAGTTTTTCCACGTGAGCGTGGGCGGAGGCTATACCTGCGCCCTGCGCTTGGACGGCGCGGTGATCTGTTGGGGGCGGAACGACAAGGGCCAGAGCACGCCGCCCGGGGGACCTCATCTCATGGTCAGTGCAGGATTGAAGCATAGTTGCGCTATTCGCCATGACGGTTCGGTGGCCTGCTGGGGGCAAACGACGACGGGCAGGCAAGTCCACCGGCGGGGCAGTTCGCATTTGTTAGCGCCGGTGACAGGTACACCTGCGGCATGAAGAGAATCGGGTCTGCGGTCTGCTGGGGGTGGAAAGCGACGCAAGAGCTCAAGGCGCCCGCAGGTGAGTTCATCACGCTCAGTTCGGGTGCCGCCCATGCTTGTGGCATGCGCACGGATGGCTCTGTCGCATGCTGGGGAAACGACAGCTTTGGGGACACCACTCTGCCTGGGGGGCGCTACCTCCAGTTGAGCGCGCGCAAGCACGTCTGCGGCGTGCGCGAGGACAAGTCCTTGCGCTGCTGGGGGGAAAACGACCGTGGCCAGGCCGCCGCACCCAAAGGTACGTTCGCCGAGGTCAGCACCGGAGATGGTCACACCTGTGCATTGGATACCCAGGGCGCCATTTCCTGCTGGGGCGAAAACCAAGACGGCCAAAGCACGCCGCCCAAGGGACGGTTCACTGCCGTTGCCGCGGGTGGTGCCCATTCCTGTGGCCTGCAGGAAGATGGGTATGTCGTCTGCTGGGGTCAGAACAGCCATGGCGAAAGCCAACCCCCAATCGAGACGTTCGCACAGATAAGTGCAGGACAGGCGCACACCTGCAGGCTCTCGACGCCTAGGCGTGTGTCGTGCTGGGGCGACAACCGCCTCGGCCAGGCGCGGTCGCCGAGCGGGAAGTTCATTGCGGTCAGCGCGGGCGGGACGTTCACGTGCGGGATTCGGGCCGGCGGCGCTGCAATCTGCTGGGGCGGCGAGCGGTCCAGCCAAACCCGGGCGGTACCTGGGCGGTTCAGCCAGCTCAGCGCAGGCGAGACCCATGCTTGTGGTGTCAAGGTCGACGGATCCCTCGCCTGCTGGGCGGCAGGCACGGCGGGCGAGCAGGGCATTGATTTCAGCCCAGTCCCCCCGGGAAAATTCAAGCAGGTCAGCGCTGGCGCAAACTTCTCCTGCGCCATTACGCAATCCGGCCAGCAGAAGTGCTGGGGTGTGCTCGCGCGCCAGTCTCTCTGAGCCGATTGAAATGGGAACCCTCAAGGGGTTCCCAAACCCTTGTATCTTA
>PMJE01000501.1 GCA_003157315.1 Myxococcales bacterium
GAAACACCCGGCGTGGCGCCTGCTCGTGGCCGACAGCGCACCCTTCGTGGCCAGCTTCCTGCACCGAAGTTTCGTCGAGCCCAATGTTCGCACGATATCACAGCATGATCTGGTCGCGAGGCTTGACGACTACCTATTCCACCTACGCGAACGGCTGGGCGACGGCGCATTTCCCNNCTGATCACGGTTTTTGAATTGCTGCGCCAGATCGTCGAGGGCACGACCGCCGATCCCAAAGTGCGCATGGCCGAGCTGGAAAAGCGCCAGGCCGAGATCGCCGAGGAGATCGATCGCATTCGCGAGGGTCACATCGATCTCATGAACGCGGCCCAGGTGCGGGATCGCTTCGCCCAGATGTCAGACACGGCCAACGCGTTGCTGGCAGATTTTCGCGAGCTCGAACAGAGCTTTCGCGATCTCGACCGGTCGGTGCGGGAAAAGATCGCAACCTGGGACGGCAGCAAAGGCGCTCTGCTCGACGAGATCTTCGGTGAACGGGATGCCATCAGCGATTCGGACCAGGGTCGAAGCTTCCGCGCCTTCTGGGATTTTCTGATGTCGCCGGCCCGACAGGAAGAGCTGTCCACGCTCCTGGAGTCGGTCTTCGCCCTGCCAGCGGTCCGCCAACTGGAGCCAAGTGCACGCCTGTTGCGCGTGCACTACGACTGGCTGGAAGCGGGCGAGGTGGCGCAGCGAACCGTGGCGCGGCTGTCGGAGCAACTCCGCCGCTACCTCGATGAGAAGGTGTGGCTGGAGAATCGCCTCATTATGCAGACCATCCGCACGATCGAGCAGACCGCGCTGGCGGTTCGTTCACAAGCCCCGCCCGGGATTTTCATCGAAGTCGACGAGCCCGGCCCAGCCATCGAGTTGCCCCTGGAGCGCCCCCTGTTCGCGCCGCCCTGGAAGCCCACCATCGTCGAGCAGATCCTGCTGGAAGGCTCCGGGGATGTCCCAAGCGACGTTCTTTACGAGCAGGTCTACGTGGACAAGACGCAGCTGGCCGCGCATATCCGCCGCGCCCTGCAGACGCGGCCCCAAATCTCGTTGGGCGAACTCGTCGAATCGCGTCCGCTCGAACGCGGGCTGGCGGAACTGGTGGCCTATCTGAGCCTGGCAGCCGACGATCCCCGCGCCCTCATCGACGATGAGGAGAAGCAGACGATTTCCTGGATCGACCGAGCGGGTTGTGAACGCAAGGCCACGGTTCCTCTGGTGGTGTACAGCCGATGAGCAGGCCAGCCGGACGACGCTTGCCTCTCATGCTCGCCAGCCCTAGATTTGCGTCGACCATGAAGGCATCGCCACCATGAGCACAGGCGTGACCGGTGCACAGCGCGAGGATGCGGCTGGGCGGAACGCCTTCTCTGCCGTGTTGATCGCGCTCATGAAAGGCGTCTTGCACGCCGAGGTTGCGCCCAAGGACTGGCAGGCCCTGCTCGACCTGCAGGCGCGGGTGCGCGACCACGTCGCACCCCTTGGATTGGACCTGATGCTGGACGAGGCCGAGGGCTACGCCTACTTGCGCCAGCGTCTGGCGGCTGAAGGCGAGCCTGATCTTCAGCGTTTGGTGCCGCGCCGGCCTCTCGGCTTCCAGGTCAGTCTGCTGCTGGTCTTGCTACGCAAGAAGCTGGCCGAATCGGATGCGCAAGGCGAGAACACGCGCATCATTCTCAGTCGCGAGCAAATCACGGACCTCATGCGGGTTTTCCTGCCCGAGAGTGCCAACGAGGTGCGACTTTTCGATCGTCTGGACGCGCACGTGAACAAGGTAGTCGAAATGGGATTCTTGCGCCGGCTGCGCGGCAAGGACGATCAGTTCGAGATCCAGCGCATCCTGAAGGCGTTCGTCGATGCCCAATGGCTCGGCGACTTCGACCGGCGACTCGCGGCGTACGCCGAGCATCTGGCGGGCGAGTCAGCCGACAAAACGGACGCGGAGCCGTGAGCGGGGACGGCACCGCGCAGGGCTCGCTCGATTTCGTCGCGACCGACGAGCGCGCGGGCTTTCGTCTGCACCGACTCGAAATCTACAACTGGGGCACCTTTCATCAGCGCATCTGGAGCCTGGTGCCTGGTGGAGACAACGCTCTGCTCACGGGCGATATCGGCTCGGGCAAGTCGACGTTGGTCGATGCCATCACCACCTTGCTGGTCCCGCCGCAGAAGATTGCCTACAACAAGGCCGCCGGCGCCGACACGCGCGAGCGTACTCTCCGTTCGTATGTTCTTGGCCACTACAAGACGGAGCGGGGCGATGTCGGGCTGTCGGCCCGGCCGGTTTCTTTGCGCGACAGCAACAGCTACTCGGTGCTGCTGGCTCGCTTCTTCAATGAGGGATACGATCAAACCGTGACCTTGGCCCAGGTCTTTTGGCTCAAGGACATGGAGGGCCAGCCGGCGAAGCTTTTTGTGGTTTCCGACGGGGCCCTTTCCATTGCCGAGCACTTCGCCAACTTCGGCACCGACATCGCCGATCTGCGCAAGCGTCTGCGTCGCACGCCCAAGACCGAAATTTTCGATGCGTTTGCCCCCTACGCGGCGGCCTTTCGTCGGCGCTTCGGCATCGAGAACGACCAGGCGCTGGATCTATTCCACCAGACGGTGTCCATGAAGTCAGTCGGCAATCTGACCGACTTCGTCCGCCAACACATGTTGGAAGCCTTCCCGGTCGAAGAGCGTATCGAGAAGCTGGTGCAGCACTTCGATGACCTCAACCGGGCCCACGAGGCTGTGCTGAGAGCCAAGGCCCAGATCACGCAGCTACAGCCCATCATTGTCGATTGCCAAGAACACGGCCGGGTGTCGACCGAAGCCGTGTCCTTGCGCGACTGTCGCAACGCCTTGCACGCGTACTTCGCCGAGCACAAGGCCGCCCTGCTGGATAAGCGGCTTGGCAACCTGCGGGCCGATAGCGCCAAGTTCGAGGCGCGTATCGCTGCCGGGATGGATGAGCGGCGCGCGCAGCAAGCCACCCGCGACGAGACCAAATACGCCATAGCCGAGCACGGCGGCGACCGCATTGAACGTATCAAGGCCGAGATCGCGCAGAAGCAGGCGGACAAGGACGTTCGCTCTCGCCGCGCCGATCAGTACGCGCACCTGGCGGCCGTGGCCGGCCTGCCCACGCCTGCCCATCAGGATGCCTTCCTCGCCAATCGCCGTGAGCTCGGCGAGCACCTGAAGACGGCGGTTGGCCGGCAGGGGAGGGTGCAGAACGACATCACCGAGGTCTCGGTCGAGTTGCGCGGGCTCAAGCAACAACACGGCGAAATCGAGCGCGAGCTGACCTCGTTGCGCGCGCGGCGGTCGAACATCCCGGCGCGCATTCTGGCGATTCGCACCGCCCTTTGTCAGGCGCTAGGACTGCAGGACGAGTCTCTGCCTTTCGTCGGCGAGCTCTTGCAAGTGCGGTCCGAAGACCGCGACTGGGAGGGCGCCATCGAGCGCCTCATGCACAGCTTCGGCCTGTCATTGCTCGTGCCCGATGCGGACTATGCCCGCGTGGCCCAGTGGGTGGATCGCACGCATCTTGGCGAGCGACTGGTGTATTTCCGCGTGCTTTCC
>PMJE01000598.1:0-1211 GCA_003157315.1 Myxococcales bacterium
CGATTTCGCCCCTATCGGCCTGCAGCACCACCGGCGCAGAGGCGTGCAGCTCCATCGTGATGGTTCGCTCCTGCGCCGCCGGCAACGCGGTCTCGATCGCAGCACGCGCCACCTCGACCAGGTCGACGGGGGTAAATTCGCGCGCCTTCTGACCCGACTCGATACGGGTCAGGTCGAGCAGATCGACAATCAGCTTTCGCATGCCGTCCAGCCGCACCAGGCTGCGGTCGACGGCGCGCTTCGCGGTCTCCGGATCGCTCGCCGCGCCTTCCTGCAAAAGCCGCAGGTAACCTTCCACTGCCACGAGAGGCGCCTTGAGCTCGTGCACCAGCACGGACAGGAATTGAAAGCGCACCTGGCGCTTCTCTTGCGCCAATTTGCGCGCCTGCCAGCGCAGGATGTGGTGCCGGGCCGCCTTGCGAACCGCATCGCGCAGCTCTTCCGGGGTGAACGGCTTGGCCAGAAAATCGAAAGCCCCACGCTTGGTTGCGCTGACTGCGACGTCCAGCGAAGCGTACGCGGTGATCATGATGACCAGCGCGTCGTCGCGTCTTTGATTGAGCCGCTCCAGCACATCGAGGCCGGACATCCCGGGCAGTTTGTGGTCGAGCAGGACAATGTCGAATTTGCGCGCCTCCATCGCCTGCAACCCCTCCTCGCCGCTCTCCGCATGCGCCACTTCCAGGCAAACGTGTCCATCGGTGTCGGGCAACGCCACCCGAAACCCGTCGAGCACACGCGATGCCCCGGCTCGCATCCCTAGTTCGTCGTCAATGACCAACACGCGCAACGTGTCCATGGGGTCAGCCTCCAAGTTCTCCGCTATCACGTTCTGCTTCAGTGCTGCGTTCATGGGCAGGGGATACTCGGGTGGTTGGCAAACATAGTTATCATCGAGTGTCCTCGCGCCCCTCATCCTCCGGCGCCAAGAAGCTCATCGATTCTTCGCGCCGCTCGAAGCGCGGCAGGGTCACGGTGAAAGGTCGTGCCGGTGGGCCCGGCCGACAAGTCGGCAGTTCGACTTGAGCCTAATGTTGCCCCGGTGCATTTTGACGATGCCGTAGCTCACCGCCAGGCCCAGCCCGGTGCCACGGCCCATCTGCTTGGTGGTGAAGAACGGCTCGAAGACACGCTTAATGTTCTCTTTGGGAATTCCCACCCCTGTGTCTTCGACTGCAAACAGGACCTGTTCATCGCTAAATGCGCTGCGC
>PMJE01000598.1:1222-5366 GCA_003157315.1 Myxococcales bacterium
CGAGACGATCTTCTTGCAGCGGTCAGCCTGCTCGACAATCATCGCCACGTCCTTCGACTGCGGCGAATCCTGGGCGCAGGCTTCGAGCAGGATGTGGGCATAGAGCAGCACCACGCCGAGCGGATTGTTCACTTCATGGGCAATGCCGGCAGCCAGCTGGCCCATGCTGGCCAGTTTCTCCGCCTGAACCAGGGCCTGTTGCGTGCTGGCAAGTTTGGTGTTGGACAGATCCAGTTTTTGCACCGTCTTCTTCAGCCGCTCGATTGTGTAGGGCAGGCACATCTCGTCTTCGGCCAGGCCGCGCAGGATGGCCACCGCGTGCTCGCGACAGGTGTCGTAGCCACAGGCTCCGCAATTCAATTCGTCGTCGGGACCGAATTTCCCCATCTCGATCATCACGGTGTGGATCTCGTCGGCAGATGGGGTGGGCATGCTCTGGCTAGCAGTCTGAAAGCTGCGGGCCATCGGCAGGTCGCGCAACTGGTCCATCTCGACCGACCAGGCGGCGCGATCAAAGTTGGCGCGCTGGCTTTGCACATGACGACTGACGTGGGCGCGCCGGGCAAAAGGCGGCAACTCGACGCTCATCCCCGCACCCATAACGCAGCCTCCACGACAACAGAGCAACTCGAGCAGGTGAACATTGAGCGCGCCAGCGGAGAACTCCTGCAGGGCTTCGGGGAACGCCGCGCGCCCATCGGCCGACACCACGTCGTTGCAGGTCAGGTCCTCATCAATTCCCGCGGCTTGCAAACTGCCACGCGGCAAGGGAAACACACCACCCAGGCCCGCGCGGGGCGGGTCGAAGTCCGACAGGGTCACCTCGCTGTCGTTGCCGATTCCAGCGGAATCCAACATGTCCCGCAACTCGCGGAAGGTGAGGACCGCGTCGACTCGGTCCGCCCCGGTCAGGGTGGCTGCCTCGCCCTTCTTGGCTATGCACGGACCGATGAAGACGATCTTGGTGTCTGCGCCGTAGNNCATCAGGTCCGGGTGATAGCGCTCGACGAAGTTGACGATGGCCGGGCAGGCGGTCGCGATGAACTTGTCGTGCGGCCGCTGCACCAGAAGTTCGCGATAGGCCCGGGCCACCAAGTCGGCGCCGAACGCCACCTCGCACACCAACGAGAAACCCAGTTTGCGCAGCGCCCCCACCATGTGCCGCACGTCACGTTCGCCGATCTCCGCCGGAAAACTCGGCGCCACGCACGCCGCCACGCGGGCACCGCTGCGCAAGAGCGCATTCGCATCCTCGACCGAGCTGAGCACGCGCTTGGCGCCCTGGCTGCACACGAGCACGCACGACCCGCAACCTATGCAGCGCGAGGGGATGACCTCGGCCTGGCCTCCGGCTATCCGGATGGCCTTGGCCGGACACTCACGCACGCAGGTGTAGCAGACGCGACACCGCTCCCGAATTGTGCTTACCAGAGAAAGGTCGGTGGGTTTCACGGAGAACGGGTGTCCTTTTCCGTCGCCGCTGGCCGCCGCGCAAAGAACGCCACCTTTTCCAAGGTGACACCGATGTCGATGTGCTCGACGTACACGTCCGGCGGGAGACGCAACCGGACGTCGGCAAAATTCAGCAGACTGCGAACTCCCGCCTCGACCAGGGTGTCGGCCACGCTCTGCGCAGCCGCGGCCGGCACGGCGACAATCGCTACATTGATGCCATTGTCGCGTATGACCGTCCGGGCGTCGCTGATGTGATAGGACGGGCAACCGTTGATCATGCGATCCACCTTGGCCGGATCGATGTCAAAGGCGGCTACGATCTGAAGCAAAGGTCGGCGCCCCAGGAAATACGCAAATAGGGCGCGGCCCAGGTTGCCGACACCCACCAGGGCCACCGCCTGTGTGGTAGGCGGATCCAGGAATGCGCCGATGCATTCCTCTAGGACCACGACTTCGTATCCGCGGGTCGGGCTGCCTTCGTAGCGCACATTCATGAGGTCCCGCCGCAGTTGTTCAGGTGTCACGTCGGCCAGTGCGGCCAGCTGGTGTGAGAATACGTAACGCGCGCCTGAAAAGGCCAAGTCACGCAGGATGCGCCGATACAGGATGAGTCGAACGACCACCAGCTCAGAAACCGTCCTCCTTCCCAATTTCAGCCGCTTGGGTGTTCTCTTGATCATCATTGTTGTGAATTCCAGAACGCTGTTAAGCGTTTCACAGCTAGGCTATTCATCGTATGGGCTCTCCAGTACGTGAAGTCAAGAATAATCTCCGCTGGTTCTCGAAGTGTGGTTGACTAGATGTCGCACATGGACAGACCCACCGGCCCACGGCAAAAAATCCTGACCCGTAGAGGGGGGAAATGCCACTGCTACTCTCAAGGAGAATCATGACGACCACACGACTTTTTTTGCTGTTCCCGTTGTTCACGCTCGTAGGTGTGATGGCCTGCTCAGGAAATAACACTGGAGGATCGCAGGCGACCACAGGGGGAGCGCCGGGTACTGGCGGCACGACCGCCTCGGGAGGGGCGGCAACCACAGGCGGTGCGCCCACAAGCGGCGGTAGCCCCACCTCGGGCGGCGCTACGGCCACGGGTGGCACCACCACAAGCGGCGGCACAACCGCCAAGGGTGGCACCCCCGCAAGTGGCGGCACAACCGCTTCGGGTGGCACCACCACAAGTGGCGGCACAACCGCCAAGGGCGGCTCCGTGGGGTCAGGCGGTACTGTTTCGGGCGGTGGGAGCACCGCAGCCGGTGGCGCTGTGGGCGGCACGACGCGATCAGGTGGCGCCGGAGGGGCGGGAGGGAAGACCGGCTCGGGCGGAAGCTCGGCTGGCGGTTCCAGCACAGGCCTGACCCTTGACCAGTCCTGCTCGGCGATGTGCGCGTCTCAGGCCTCGGGTGCTTGCCCTGTTGCCGACTGCCAAACCGCCTGCGTGAATGCTGCCGATGCGACGGTCAGCGCCGTAACAAAGTGCAATACGCAATACACTGCAATGGCCCAATGTGAAGCCAACCTGGGTGGCAACCAGTGGACTTGCTCATCGGATGAGAACGTTCCGATCCCCGTCGAAGGCCAATGCACAGACACCGTCTGTGCGTGGGCATGCTGTGCGACCGATCTGATCGTACCTTCTGACATCTGGGCTCGCTGCATGGATACTTGCTCGCAATCGGGCACTGGTGGAACCTCAGGCGCGGGAGGAAACTCTGGCGTTGGTGGAAGCACCTCGACTGGAGGTGCTACGGGCAAGACAGGCGGCACGTCAGGATCGGGCGGCGCTTCAGGGTCAGGGGGCAAGACCGGATCCGGAGGGATTGGCGCTACCGGCGGAAGGGCGGGAGGCGCGGGTGGCGCGGGTGGGGCCCCTCCAACCACCGGAATCCCGGCGGGGTATCCCGCGCCGACCGCGGACAACTACGCCAAGTGCCAGAAGGTCGCGATAGGCACCAATGATGCGTGCGGCGGCCAGCCCAACGGGAATATCTGCATTGAATGCCTGTTCGGCGGCACCGACTACAACTCCTCTGAAACCGCTCCTGCGGCAGATGGCACGAGCGAGGCGGGAAACTATGTCGTGACGGTCACTCTCGGCGGCGCCGCCGCTGGTGACACATATGTCAGTGCGGAATCGACCCGAGGCATGCTGAAATCCGTGACCACCACCCCAGGCCAGTCGCTGACTTATGCGTTCGTGGTCAATGTGCGAGCCATGGAAGGGCAGCCAAAGCACGCCGGAGGGCCGGGCGGCTACCCAGGACTGGATTTGTTCTTCTCCGGGACCAACCCAGAGGTTTCTGCCATCGGATACGCTTTGGCCGATACGACGACCAAACCGATCATGGTCTACGTTGCCGGCGACTCCACCACCTGCGACCAGACCGGCGGTGCCTTCGGGGGCTGGGCGCAAATGCTGCCCGAGTATCTCGGGCCTCCAGTGGGGATTGCCAACTATGCCAACAGCGGCGCCGCATCAGGTGATTACGGATTCTGGGGCGACATCTCGTCGCGCTGGACAAAAGGCGACTGGATCATTATCCAATTCGGCCACAACGACAAAACAGATTCGGACGCCACTGTCGAGGCTAACCTCACGCCCCATGTGACCGCCGCACTGGCCGCGGGTGTCAACCCGATCATGGTTTCTCCTCCTGCTCGGCTCCAAGGTATTCCGGTACCCGAT
>PMJE01000108.1 GCA_003157315.1 Myxococcales bacterium
TGGGAACCCTCAGAGGGTTCCCATACCTTCCCGCGATGGTGCGCGGCCGGCACAGCCGGCCGGCTCCCCACGCGACTATGGCAGGAAGGCATCCGCTTTCCTGCCTTTTCTTTTTCAGGGGAAACGGGTCAGACCCGATAAACGCGATATTCCCCACTCTGGAAGATAGGGCGTAGCGTGTTGGCCCAGGCAGGCTGCTGCCCAGGATAGAGCACGAAGTAGTCGATACGACATGCAAGCGCCTGTTTGCGAAATCCTTCCAGTGTTGGTGCGCCAAGCATGGCCGCAACATTCGCCTTGGCGGGGACTGCTAAGGCGGGCGCATACCTCCAACCTAGCCCTTGCGCGATGTAGGTGCGACGTTCCATCAGGCTCTGGAACATGAGATTTCCGTCGATTGCGCCAATCTGAACGATTGCTTTCCTAGGCGTGTTGTCGCGAATGAACGCTGCCACTTCAGAGGCGCTGCGCGACAGGGGAATGCGTGTGGCTTTTTCCGACCCTGGATAGACAAACCCGGTCTGGAGTGAATCTGCGCAATATTTGACTCTGAAGCCCAATGCCGCGAGTGCGAGGGGTAGCACCGCAAGCGCTACGACTCGCCGCAGCCGCAACCCTGGGGCACGCAGCCAAACTGCCAGAGCACAACCACACCAAGTGTTGAGGGCTAGGTATGGCCAGACAAAGGTCTTGTGGATGATCTCGTAGCGATCGCCATAGCCCACGTTGAGACGAAGACCCAGCGTCACGACCAGGTAGTTAAGTAGTGAGGTCCAAAGAAACCACATGCTTCCCGGTGCCAACGCCCTTCGAATGGGGCGAGAACTGGCGAGCATCGGGCAAAGCAGAACCAGAATGCCAAACGTCAGGGTCAAGAATGCAGGAATGGCCACCGCCAAAAAGAGCGGGTAGTTCTTGCCCAGTTCAATAATGCAATTCGAACAGGACCCACCCAGTCTGCCGAGTATCCCTTGCAAATTCGTGAGGCCGGCCGACGTCCCAGGTAGGAAAGTCGGCGCACGAGGGATTGCCGGCAGGGCAATGGCTAC
Organism: Myxococcales bacterium; assembly: GCA_003157315.1. The sequence continues at coordinate 1,050 of PMJE01000108.1, forward strand.
GCAACCAGCGAACACCGCCGACGCCAATATGCCCAGAACAATCCGCAATCGAATGGCGAGGCGGGGAAAAGTCGCTGTGGCAAACAGCAACAGTCCGAAGGAGTAGGTGAGAAATACCTGCGACTTGAAAAAGGCGACACACAGCCCCGCGGAGAGCCCGAGAAAAGTGTATCGGCGCAACTGTTTGGCGACACCCTCTATGCAAAACGCCCACGCCATGAGCAAGAGGGCAGTCCCAAAGGCGCCAGTGCCTGCCACCTGTTGAAAGAAGAAGTAGCTGATCCAGCGATTGTCGAGCAGGTAGAAGGTCGGATCTGGGAGCGCAAGGCACAGAACAACTGCAAGCAAGCCTGCGAGAGGCCCAGCGACGATGCGCCCAAAGCTGTATGCGGCCAGGCCGGTTAGCAGAGTCCCCAGTGGTGCGAACAGAGCCACCGCGGCGACGTACGATGAGATTCCGGTTGTCCGCACGAGCAAACTGGGCACCATGTACGCTGCATAGTGATATGTCGGAAGTGAAGCCGCAGTCAGCAGTGGATCGGTACCGAGAAGCTTGCCCGCGCCGTGAGCGAAGTGGGCAACGTGGATAGAATGATAGAAGGTGTCAAGCCAGGGAATCGAGGTCACAGTGGTCGGCGTCAGCACCAGGCCGGCCAAGTTCTGCCGCGACCACAGAGTCGCAAAAAGGATTGCGACGAGGAGTGCGAAGGCACCGACTGGTTCGAGTTTCAACCTATGAAGTGGTTGTTTCTTGCGCGTCTTGTAGGCGAGCCAGCCCAAAGTGACCACGCAGAACGACAGGCTGACGAGCGCATCCAGTCGCAGAATGACGGTTCCGGCAAATAGAATGACGTTGATACAGTAGAAACCCAGGACTGTGGCGATCACGGGATCGATGGCGTCCTCCGCTGCCGTCAGGCGGGACAACACGCACACCCCCAGCCAGCCTGAAAGGCACCACAGAAGCAACGACGCCAGCAGCATTGGCCAACAGATGCGCCCCGCTGCCAGGGTCGTCCAAGTGGCGAGGGCAGCCGTCAACGCGCCCACGGTGGTGATGGCAGTCACATGGATAGACCATTTCATGATGGACTTGCTGAAGCAGGCGAAGGAGGCGAGGGGCATGTTAGCCTAACTTGCACGCCCCTCGACCGCCAACCTGTGCTAACTTTCGCGACGGAACCGCCCTTTCGGCTGGTCCTTTTTGAACGTGCCCCATGCGCATCACTGAACGCATCCTCGCTGCCACCTTGGTTGGCTCTGATTGGGTCCTGTGGCTGCTGGTTTTCTTGTCCGTCCTATCGGTCACCATCATGGTCGAGCGGGCCATCGTCATGTCGGGTCGCGCGCCCAAACTTGGCGATCTGAGTGAACGTCTGCTCAGGCTCCTCACTGCCGGCGACTTGCCCGGCGTGCGTGAGCTCTTGGGGCCACCGCGCTCGCCCGAGGTGCGGGTAGCTCTGGTCGGCCTGGCCGAACTGCCACAAGGCCGCATCGCCGCTGCCGAGGCCATGGCCAGCGCACGATCGCATGAGCGTCTGGCCATGGAGAAGCACCTGGGCATTCTTGGCACGCTGGGCAACAACTGCCCTTTCATCGGTCTGTTCGGGACCGTGCTGGGCATCATCAAGGCCTTCGCCGATCTTTCGCACAATCAAACCGGCGGGGCTGCCGTGGTGATGGCGGGAATCGCCGAGGCGCTAGTGGCCACCGCGGTCGGCCTCATGGTCGCCATCCCAGCGGTGGTGGCCTACAACATCTTTCAGGGCCGGGTGCGCCGTACCCTTGGTCGCGTGGACGCCATGGCACACCTGATCCTGGCCCGGTCGCAGGAAGAAGCGGGAGCCGCTGCATCGTCGAGCAAAGGGGCCTAGCCCATGGTGAGCGCGGCCAGTCGCTTCGAAGACGATGATTCAGGC
>PMJE01000171.1 GCA_003157315.1 Myxococcales bacterium
GCTGCGCCCGGCCCTCGAACTCGGACAGACGCCGGTGCACGATGAAGAACACCTCTTGCACCACATCGTCCGTGTCCGCCAGGTGGACCCCCATGCGGCGCACCGCCTGCCACACGAAATCCAGATGCGCCTCGTACACGGCATCGAAGTCCGGGACAGACACCTGGCTGGGCGAAGCCATGGTTTCGAGCGCGTTCCCAGCAGGGGATCTCATGCTGATCCCTTGGTTCCCGAGCCCGTGCGAATTCGTCATCAGAAATGCAACTCGACCCCGACACTGATGCGGCCACCAACGGCAGGGGCCTGGAAGACTGGCTGTGGCTCGTTCTGGAACACGAACTCGGTGCGTCGCAGGGGAGCCAACACGTCCACATGTAGGGGAAGGCTGAAATGGGAGCCAAGCGGGAATGCCACATAGGCGCCGGCGCCCAGGGCCGACCATGGGGTTTGCGCGGGCAAGCTCTCGCTGATGCCCGCCCCCCTCGCCGATATCACGCCCAGTTCGTAATCCGCACAAATACCGAAGGCCGGACCTTCCCGCCCGAAGTTGAAACAAGCCGCGAGCGTCGCAGCCGCGAAGCCGAACTCGCCATAGGCACCAGCGGGCGCCGCTGCCATGGCCTTCTGGCCGCGCCGCAGGCCGTAGCTTCCACGCAGTTCCACCCGCCAATGTCGCCCGGCCACGCCGACCCCACCGCCCAGGCCCACGTCGAACGAAGGCATGGTCCGGTAAATGCCTGCCGTGTGAACGCCCAGGAGGTACTGCCTGGCTCGGGGCTTTCTCTGATGTGCGGGATCGGTTTCCGCGGGCGGCGTCGCCGGAACCGCTTTGGGCGGCGTCGCGTGGGCTGCTACCGCATCTGGATCGATCATGAGCGCGATGATGAGGGCCGTGGCGTCGGCCAGATCCTGGCAGGAAGCGGCCTCAATCGACCGTTGTCCTGGTCGGCCAGCCAGTTCGGTTTCAATCGCGACCGACCAGGTCTGCCCATGCGCCACTACCGCGCGCGCCCTGATATCGCCGCCCTGGGGCACCCGGATGTCCCCGCCCAAGAGGCGCGCGATCGCGGCGCTCAGATCCTCGCGCGAAGGACAGCTAGCAGGGGCCTGCCAGGAGAATATGAATGTACCTGGCTCACTGGCGTGAACCGGGCACGCATTTCCCAGCACAGCCAGACTCAGCACCGCGCTTGCGTAGAAGATGTTGGGTGGCCGCCGGTTCACGCAACCCACAGTACACCCGGTAGGGGCGCGGTGAGAATGCCCAGGGACGTTGTGCCCTCCAGGCCCTCCAGGCGATGATCTGGCCAAGAGGGGCCGGGGGTGGCAGCATGGGGCGGAGCAGGAGCGCCCGATGTCGATTCGCCTCAAGCAGATTTCAATCGAAGGCTTCAAGAGCATTCGACGACTGGATAAGTTCGAACCGGGCGATCTGACCGTGCTCATTGGCGCGAACGGGGCCGGCAAGAGCAACCTTATCTCCTTCTTTCGAGCCCTGAGTCACATCATGTCGGCAGGGCTGCAAGACCATGTGACGAAGACGGGGCGAGCGCATGCTTGGCTATTCGACGGCCCCGAAACGACGAGCGCGCTCTTTGCATCCCTGTGCATGGAAACTGAGAGGGGGACCAACGAGTACGAGTTCGGTCTGGAGTGGGTGCCGGGCGACACTTTGTCCTTCGAAAGAGAACGTTACCGATTTCTCCCCCAGGGGTGCGACGCTCCTGATCCCAAGAAATCGCTTGAAGCAGGTCACGTTGAATCGAAACTCCGGGATCTCGCCGAGCACGGGGCTCCAACCCCCGCCGCGATCCGTACCCTCCTGCGCAAAATCGTCGTTCACCAATTTCACAACACCTCCTACACGTCGCGTATGAAGCAGGCATGGTTGCTGAACGATAGCCGTTGGCTCAAAGAAGACGGCGCCAATCTCGCACCGTTCCTGCTTCGTCTTCGCTCCGAGCAGCCCCCCTACTACGCGCGCATCGTGCGGACCATCCGCCAGAGCCTTCCTTTCTTCGAGGATTTCGAGCTTGAGCCATCGAATGGCGATGTCCTGCTCGATTGGCGCGAGAAGGGCACTGATCGCGTTTTTTCGGCAGACCAGGCCTCGGACGGAATGCTGCGTTTTTTCGCCTTGGTGGCTTTGCTCCTGCAGCCAGCCGCCGATCTTCCCGGAGTTCTGATTCTGGACGAGCCCGAACTGGGACTTCATCCACACGCGATCGCCACCATCGCCAGCCTGATCAAGGCCGCTTCCGAGAACACGCAAATCCTCCTGGCCACACAATCCGTAACCTTGCTGAACGAGTTCGAGGCCGACCACGTGGTCGTGGTAGAGCGGAAAGGTCGCGAGTCGATATTCACACGCAAGAGCAAGCAGGAACTCGCCGCCTGGCTGGAGGACTATTCGCTGGGCGAACTTTGGGAGAAGAACATCATCGGTGGGCAACCCGCATGACGACACTGCGGGTGATCGTCGAAGGGCAGACCGAGGCGCGCTTCGTAACCCAGATCCTCGCACCACGCCTTGGAACGCGAAACGTGTTCGCCAGCGCAAGCCCGGTCATCACCAAGGGGAGACGCAGTGGCGTGCGCGAGAGCCAGGGCGGGGGTGGCAGCTATCTGGCGTGGAAAAGGGACATCACGGACTGGATCAAACAGGAAAGCTACCACCGGGATCACTGGTTCACGACCATGTTCGACCTCTACGGGTTGGCGAAAGTGCGCGATTTTCCGGGCTATCAAGGGGCTAGCGGAGTGACCGATCCGGAAGCGAAGGTCGCCAGCCTCGAGGCAGCGCTGGGGAAGGACATCGGATTCGAGCGATTCATTCCCTACGTCCAATTGCACGAATTCGAATCCCTGCTGCTGGTGGACCCTACCGTCTTGAAGAAGATGTTCATCGAACAGACGAACGCGGTAGACGAGCTCGCGCGCGAGATCTCCGAGACCGGTTGCCCGGCCGAGCACATCAACGATGGTGAAGAAACTAGACCATCAGGTCGCATCAGCAGGCATCTTCCAGCCTATGCGGCCAGCAAAGTCGTGGCCGGAACCGATGCGGCTGGGGGCATCGGCCTGGACCGTCTCGTTGCCGCCTGTCCGCATTTCGGAGCGTGGGTACAGCGCCTCGAAAAACTGGGTGGCGCATAGATGCCCGGCCGCGGATGTGGCCTGGCCTGCCCCAGAACGCCCGAATATCAAGCCTTTCTCGCAGCGCAATTTTCGCTAGGCTTTGCGCCATGTCGATGAACTTCGAGGCATGGTTCGCTGCGCGCCATCCCCAGATCCCTGTCGCGGGCACCGCAGCGGTGCTCCGTCTAGCCGAGGGCGGGGCCACCGTGCCATTCATCGCGCGCTATCGCAAGGAGCAGACCGGCGCGCTCGACGAGGTGGCGATTCGCGCTGTGATAGACGGCAAGGAGTCATGGGACGACATCGTCAAGCGGCAGGCGTATATCGTCGGCGAGATCGAGCGCCAGGGCAAGTTGACGCCTGAGTTGCGCGACAAGATCCTGGGCGCCTTCGACATGACGGCGTTGGAGGACCTGTATCTGCCCTACAAGCAGAAGCGCAAGACCAAGGCAGTGATCGCGCGCGAGGCGGGTCTGCAACCCCTGGCCGACTGGCTGTGGGATTGCGGCCACGGAATCATCGCGCCCGCGCCGGGTGAGACACCCGACGGCCGCGCCAGCGCATTCTGCGATCCAGAAAAGGGCGTGCCCGACGTGGACGCGGCCTTGAACGGCGCGGTGGAGATCCTGGTCGAGCGCTTGTCGGAAGACGCCGGCCTGCGCAGCACGGTGCGTACGCGCTACTTCGACGACGGGTTTGCCAAGACCCGCCAGGGCGAGAAAGCCAAGCCCGCCAGCAAGTTCGAGAACTACTTCAGCTTCGAGGAGCCGGTGCGCAACCTGCTCAAGCCGGAAAACTCGCACCGCTATCTGGCCATGCGGCGGGGCTGGATGGAAGAAGAACTGGTCATGAGTTTGGGCGGCCCGACGCCGCCCGAGCCCGCCGAGCCGGCCAAGCCACGTGCCGGCGTTCCGGTAGACCCGCTGGTCGAGGAGCTGCTACACGGCTTCGAATCCGCCGCGTGTAGCAAGCCGGACTTTGCGGGCACGGCGCTCTTGAAAAAAGCGGCGCGCTTCGCCCTGCGCGTGCATGTGATCCCGGCAATCGAAAACGAAGTGCACAAGGCCCTGCGCGAGATCGCCGACGAGGCGGCCATCAAGGTGTTTGCCGAGAACGTGCGCAAGCTGCTCTTGTCCGCGCCGTTTGGGCCCAAGGCGGTCCTCGGCGTGGACCCGGGGCTGCGCACCGGCTGCAAGCTGGCGGTGGTGGATGATTCGGGCAAGTACCTGGGCAGCACGGTCATGCACCTGGAAACACCGTCGGGGCTGGCCGCGGCGGGCGGCATCCTGGCCAAGCTGGTCAAGCAGGGCGGCATCCGCGCGGTGGCAGTGGGCAATGGCACCGCGGGCCGCGAAACTGAAACCTTCGTGCGCAAGGTGCTGGACGAGGCGGGCCTGCGCGCGCCAGTGGTCATGGTCAGCGAATCGGGCGCCAGCGTGTACAGCGCCAGCGACGCCGCCCGCGAGGAGTTCCCCGATCTCGACGTCACCGTCCGCGGCGCCATCTCCATCGCGCGCCGACTGCAGGATCCCCTGGCCGAGCTGGTGAAGATCGATCCCAAGAGCATCGGCGTGGGCCAGTACCAGCACGATGTCTCGGCCACCGCGCTGAAGAAGAGCCTGGATGNNTGCGTGAACCAGGTGGGCGTGAACCTGAACACGGCCTCGTATCATTTGCTCGGCCATGTGTCGGGTATCGGCCCGGGTCTGGCCAAGGCCATGGTCGAGCACCGGGGCAGAAAGGGCTTGTTCCGCTCGCGCGCCGCCCTGCTGGAGGTGCCGCGTTTTTCCGCAAAGGTGTTCGAGCAGGCTGCCGGCTTTCTACGCATCCCCGAAGCCGAGCACCCGCTCGACAACACCGGCGTACACCCCGAGCGTTATGCGGTGTTGGAGAAACTGGCCGGTCAGCTGCACGTTCCAGTGGCCGGCCTGCTAGGCGCGGGGGTCAAACTGGTCAAGCAAGCGCGCGAGCTGGAAAAGGAGCTGGGCGCCTTCACCTTCGCCGACATTATTGCCGAGCTGGAAAAGCCCGGCCGCGATCCGCGCGAAAGTTTCGCGCCGTTTTCTTACCGCCAGGACATTCACACACTTGATGATCTGCAACCCGGCATGCTCTGCCCCGGCATCGTCACCAACGTCACCAACTTNNCGGCGTGCACCAGGACGGCCTGGTGCACATCTCCCAGCTCGCCGACCACTTCGTGAAGGACCCGCGCGAAGTCGTCAACGCCGGCGATCGGGTGAACGTGCGCGTGATCGAGGTCAAGCTGGACAAGCAACAGATCGCGCTGTCGATGAAGTCAGGCGAAGAGGTGGCGCGCGGGCGGAGTGAGCAAGCCAGCGCGCCGAGGGACGAACAACGCGGCGGCCGGCCACAAGTCCCACGCGCGCCCATGCCTGCGCCCCAGCCCAAGAAGCCCTTCAACAACCCCTTCGCCAGTCTGGAAAAACTGCGCGGGAAGTAGGCTAGCTTTTTCACCACAGAGAGCACAGAGGACGCAGAGATCGGATAGAAGGAAGTAGTCTGGGCCGAGTGCGAGCCAACCCTTCCCCTCCGGCTCTGTGGCCTCTGTGCCCTCTGTGGTGGAAGAGCTAACTAGCCGCGCACGATTTCCGCAGCCCGATTTGGTGATGATTCTGGTGGGGATCGCGGTATTCTTGCCGCGGGTGATTGATGACTAGGCCGTGGTTTTCAGTCTTCGCGTTTTCGCTCTTCACGTTGGCGGCGGCTGCCGCTCCGGGAGGTCGTGCCATGCAGCTTAGCTCTCCAGACTTTTCGCCCAATGGACAGATCCCCACAGTCCACACCTGTGAAGGGCCAGACCGCGCGCCTGCGCTGGCGTGGACCGACGTGCCCGCGGCCAGCAAAAGTTTCGTCCTGATCGTCGACGATCCCGACGCCCCGGATCCGGCCGCACCCAGGATGACCTGGGTCCATTGGGTGGCCTACAACCTACCTGGCGCAGCCCGCGCCCTGGCAGCAGGGGGAATTCTGCCCGCGGGCGCACTGGAAGGTCTCAACGACTGGAAGCGCACTGGTTGGCGCGGTCCTTGTCCGCCCATCGGCCGCCACCGCTACTTTTTCAAGTTGTACGCTCTCGACACCATGCTGCCCGACCTCAAGCGGCCGTCCAAGGCACAGGTTGAAAAAGCCATGCAAGGGCATGTCCTGGCGCAGGCCGAGTTGGTTGGCACCTACCAGAAGCAGAAATGACCGCGGCCGGGTTCACCTTGCAGCCGGTTTGGCTGGCCGGCGCCGCGTCGCTGTCTCTCTTCGGCCTGCTGCTCACGGTCGGCGCCGGCTGGAAGCGCTGGCCGCGCCTTTCCGACGACGCGCTCATCGCCATCGGCGCGTCGCTACTGCTGGCGGCCTTCGCCTGGTGTGAACCCCTGCCCAACGACAACGACGCCATCTACGCCGACGTCATCCGCGCCGTCCGGCAGGGACACTTCATTGCCCTGCAGATAAACGGCGTGCCGTTTCTCGACAAACCGCCGCTCTTTTTCTGGCTGGGCGCAGCCGTCACCGCGATGTTCGGGGAAAGCGCCTTCGTGCTACGCCTGCCAGCGATGGGGGCCGGCGTGTTGGGCGTGGTGCTGGTGGCGCGCATGGCCCGGCGATTCACCGGCTCACGCGCCGCCGGGTTTCTGGCCGCGTCCCTACTGCTTTCGGCGCCGACCTACTTCGAATACGCACGCCGGGTGTACATGGAGGTTCCCGTGGCAGTTGCAGGACTGTATGCCTGCGACCTGGGCCTGCGCGAACGCTGGAAGAGTGCGGGCCTGTGGGCGGGCCTGGCCTTCCTGCTGAAGAACGTGGTGGGTCTGCTCGGCATCGCCAGCCTGGTGGTGGCGCTCTTGCTGAAGCGACGCCTGCCGCGCGGAGTGTTTGTGGCTGCAGGCATGGCCCTGGCGGTGAGTATTCCCTGGCATGTCCTCGCCTACCTGCACGACCCTGCTGCCTTCCTCGACTTCACCCTGCGCCTGCACTTCGTGGATCAGATTGCCAACGCCCAGCCCTGGTCGACCGGTGGACCGCTCTACTACCTGTCGGCCATCGCCAGCCACGACACATTGTTGGGCGCGATGATGCTGATGGGGATTTTCGTGGCGGCGCAAAGTTTCCGCAGCGAGCGTCCGCTGCAGCTACTGGTCATGGTCGTTGCCGTGATTCTGCAAATCCTGCTCTACAGCCTATCGGCCACCAAGAAGCCGTTCTATGTACTTTCCGCCTATCCCTTCGCCGCCATCCTCGCGGCATGGGCCGTGCACCGTTTGCTCGGCAGCGAACCGCGCCGGATCAAGCTCGCGTTGGGACTGGTGGCCGCGGCCTTCGTGGCCACTTGCGGTCCCCTGCTCTACCCGGACGTCGACGCTTGTGAGTCCACCTATCTGCGTCCGCTCGCCGAACAGGCAGAGACGCTCACCCCGCCGGGCCGCCCGGTCTTCGGCATCGATGTGTTTCTGGCCGCGCCCCAGTTCTACAGCAAGCGCCCCGTGATCTACGCCGTCCACGACGAACGCGTGCAGCGGATGTTGTCGCGCATTCCCTACCTGCGCTACGCCAAGAATGTGGTGACCTGGCGGGACGAACTTCTGGCGGGCGGCAATCTCGCCATCGCACCAGTGTCACTGGCGCGCCCTCTGGTGGCACGGATTCCGGGTACCCAGGTTGTCGCACGCAACGAAGGCTTCTGGCTGGTAAAGGGGCCATCGTGAAGATACGCCGCGCGCGCCTGCTGGCCGCGCTGGCTCTGCTGGCCGCACTGGGGGCTGTGCTGGCAGTGCAAATCCTGCGAGGGCAGGCTGCCGCCGCGGATCAAGCCCGGACGCGACTGGAAAACACGCGCAGGCTTTGGACCGCGTCGTTGCTTGCAGCCGCCAATCCGGCTTCTAGCTACGCCGCTGTCACGGTGCCGGGTGGCGCCCGCTGGGTCGAGCTGCTCACCAGCGCCGGCGTCCCGGTTCCCGCGCTGACGGCAGGTGAGCCGGGCTTCGATCTGGCTCGCTATCGCCTGGTGGTAGTGGCGATCCCTGCGCAGGCCGACGCCCTGGCC
>PMJE01000248.1 GCA_003157315.1 Myxococcales bacterium
CGCCTGGCGCGCCTTGGATAGGGCATTGCCCTCGAAGCTGGGCTCGTCCTCAGTCAGCGCGCACCCGGGCGCAACCTGGTCGATGGAAACCAGATCCCAGGGCAAGCCCGCATCGGCCAGCAAGACGCCGATCTCGCGCAGCTTGTGCCGGTTGCGGCTGGCAACCACGACCCTCACGGAAGCTTGGCCGCCTCCAGGGCTTTCCGCTGAAGCGCGAAGAGCTGTTTCGCGCCCACGCTGGCCAGGGCAACCAGCTTGGCATAGTCGTCGGAGGAGAACGGTTCTCCCTCGGCGGTGCCCTGGATCTCGATGAACTGGCCAGCGTCGGTCATCACGAAGTTGAAGTCCACGTCAGCCGCCGAGTCCTCTTCATAGGCCAAATCCAGACGCGCCTCGCCCGCGACCATGCCCACCGATAGTGCCGCCACCGCCCGGCGCAGCGGATCATGGGCCAGCTTCTCACTTTTCACCAGCCGGCGCACGGCCAGGGCCAGCGCGACCCACCCCCCGGTGATGGCCGCTGTGCGCGTGCCGCCGTCGGCCTGGANNCGGCCGATGAGCCGCTGGATCTCCTGGCCGCGGCCGCCCGGGTTGCGCGCGGAGCGCGTGTGGGTGGAACGCGGGAGCATGGCGTATTCGGCGGTCACCCAACCCTTGCCCTGCCCCACCAAGAAGGGCGGCACCTTGTTCTCGACGGTGGCGGTGCAAATGACCTTGGTTTCGCCGAACTCGACCAGGGCCGAGCCTTCGGCGTAGCGGTTACAGTCAGGCGTGATGCGAATGGCGCGCAGTTCATCGGGTCGTCGGCCGTCAGGGCGCATGGTTGCCGGGAGCATCCCTGTCCGGTCGCCGCCTGTCAACCGACTAGCGCGGGTCTTGCGCGGGTTTGCGGGCAAAACCCTCGTCCCTTCACCGCTACCACCACATGCTGGCGGCAATCGTAAAGGTATGCTTGTCGGGCTGCACCGGCACCCAGAGATTCCCCGACTGGCCGTAAGGAAAGGGAAGACTGGCGGTCGGGTTGTTGGCGTACCAACTTCCGTACCAATAGTACTGGTACTGGATCATCACCTGCTCGCGCGTGACGAACTCGGTTCGGAAGATCAGCCGGGGAGAGAGAACCCAGAAGTCGTGGGTGCGGTCGTCCATGTTCGGCTGAACCGAGTCGAACCGAACACCTCCCGACATGAATGTCAGGGGCGCGTAGAGCAACTGTGTACCCAACTTCAGCTTGCTCTTGCCCAGAGCTGCCATTGTCTGCTCGTCGCTTGCGGCCAGGCCACTGATGCTGTTGTACATGCCGAAAACCTGGATGGTGAAGTCCGCGCCCTGGCCCCACCACTCTTGCGGCCGGCGCAGAAAAGCAGCCAGGCTGAATGTGTACTGGAAACCGATGCTGTTGACCGTGCTGTCGCCATAACTGGAGGTATAGTTGGCCTGGTACTGCCAGCCGCCTTGCGAGTGGATGACCTCGATTGTGTCGGACAGGGCGCCCACGTTTCCCGTCTTGATAGATGAGAAGCCGAGGTAGCCGTCTCCCAGCCAGCCGCCGTCGAGTCTGAGATCGACACCAAGAATTCGCATGCTGCCATCCCTGGCTGCGTAGGGTGCGCCCGGGCCGCCTTGCTCCTCGGGAATCGCGTTGATATCGGTTCGCATGGCGTCTTTGGTCCAGGTGTACATGCAGTGGCCGGTCAAAGTGAGCACCTGAGCAAACACCCCGCCGACGTGGCCGTGGGCCAGCAGTGTGGTTCCCATCTGTGCGTGGCCAGGAAAAGGCTGCCACGAAGGATAGGGCGGTTGCTGCCACTTTTGCACATCTGTCTTGGCACCGCCTCCTACCTCTGCAATGAGCCTGAAACTGTCGGTCAGGTCAAAATTGAATGTACCGGTGGCGCCGGCGATGCGGGTGCGGCCAATCATGTAGGTGTCATAAGCACCGCCATCGTACTTGCCCATGGCGCCGTAGCGGTCCCCGAACACGCCCACGTTCCACACCATCATGCCCACATCCCCCAAGGCGTCGGGAAAATTGAGAGTGATGAAGGCCCGGTCGATGCCGAGCTGGTCCTGCAACTCGCGCCAGCCGCCCGCGGTGATGTTGTAGCTGGCCATGGCGATGGTCATGGTCAGGCGATTGTTCCCATACTGGAAAAGCATCTCGCCCCAGGAGCCGGGGTTGTTGTTGGTGAAGCTCCATGTGGTGTAGTTCAAGTCAGGCGTCACCGGCGGAGCGTGAAACTGAATCCCGCGGCCCGACTCAGAATCCATGCTCAGCCGCATTGGGCCGCGGAAGAAGCCGTGGAACCGGAAACCCCAATTCGAAGTGGGCGTCTCAGCAGCCGAAGCCGGACCGGTTGCGGGACCAGCGACCGCAGTAGTCTGGGGAGACAGTCCGAGCTGGGTGGTCTTTCCCCGACGCTTGGGCTGTGGGCTGGTCGTGTCGGCTTCCGGAGCAACGACCGCCGCCTCGGGCAGGGCGCTCGCGGCCGTCGCTGTTGGCGCCGGAGCACCCGCAGCCGGGGAGGGTTCGTCATCGTCGGCTGCCGGAGAACCGGCTTGGGCAAACGTGGTGCTACCCAAAGCCAACAGAGTCGCGACCGCAAGCACGACGGACAGCGAGCCCAGGAAAACTCGGATACGCGGAGGTGCTCTAGTGGCCATGGCAGGGCGAGCCCGGCGGACCATCCGGACTCGTGGGGTAGTTTGGCACATCTCCGACGTCCATCACATCATCCCCAACTGTTGCTTTCGTCAAGTAGCTACTGTCAGGTCACAAGTTGGCACTTCCCCTATTTCCAAAGTAGTGGACGAACTCTGCAACAAAGTTGGCGACCCACAATCGATTGACCAGTTGATTGAGATGAGTGGCACACCTTTTTCACGGTAGGCTGATAGCTGACAGGCAGAACTTGAAGCTGAGCCAGGCTTCCTCGGGCAGTAACTGCAGGGCGAAGTAGTCGATCTTTGTGAAGTCAGTCAGGCCCGAACCACCGGTGCCCCGGCAGTCCTCGAAGTCGGAAGGCTTCACCCTTCCCGCGGAACGGTAGTTTGCCACGCAATACGCCCGTTGCGCCGGATCGCCCGCGCGGTGGGCGACCAGTCGGTAGTGGCCGGCCTTGCCCCGGAATTCCAAGGCGATGTTCGAGCTGGCGCCGCTGCCCCAGGCTTTCTGATCTTCGCGCGTGTACCACATGAGGAGCACGCCCCAGTTGGTGTCCCAGTCGCACCGCTTGGGCAGGCCCGCCTCGTCCACGCACGCAAGTTGGGACGTCTTGCCGCTGGTGCACAGCGACCCGTCATCAAGGTAGAGATGGTTGGCCGAGGCGTGAGCGCGTTGTGAGAATTCGGTTCCTGAACTGCGCAGAACCCGAACCGGTCCTGTGACACCGCCGACCAGCTCGCCGTTGCGGCCGACCGTCAGGCGGCGTGGGCCAGGCGGCGCAGGCGCAGGCTGGTCATCCGCCGCCGAGGACGCGGTCCACTCGCGGGGCGCCAGATCGGGCGTGACGGCAGGGGTTTCCGGCGTCGCAGTTGGTGCCTTCGCGAAGTACGCAAGATTGCGAGCTGGAGTCTTCCTGCTCGGCGCACCTCTCCTGCGCTCGTTGTGAACCGGGGCTGAGGCAGCGGCCGATTCAGCCGCCACTTTCTCGGGGCTCTCGTCCGCAACTGGCCGCATGGGTGGGGCCTGGACTCCGGGTGCTTCGCCCAGCTCGCCTTCGATCACCCGGCCGGTAGCGGTGTCGACCTCGATCCTGTGTCCGGCGCTCACCGTGCGATCGCGCAGCGGACCGCCGCTCGCGCTCACCTTGCCCTCGCTGACCATCAGGCCGAAGCGACCTCGTCCGGGTGCCCAATCCACTTCGAACTTCGTACCCGTCACCCGAACCGCGAAAGCTCCGGCCAGCACCTGCCAGCGGCCCAGCGGACGATGAAACACGGAGAGAGATGCACGGCCATTCTCAATAGCAAGCTGGGCGCCACGCCGGAACCCCAGCTTGTGCAATCGGCCGCTGCTGGCCTTGCCCAGCGTGATGCGCGTGCCCTCGTCGAAGGTCACCGTACACTCGCGAGCGTCCGGGACCAAGAAGCTGCCATCCGGGCCGAGCGTGCAGCCCTGTGAGACATGGCCCAGGGTTTGCCCCGCCCCGATCCAGAGGGCCAGGCCCGCCAGCGCCGGAAAAGCCAGGACCAACCAGCGGCGGCGCAAGAAACCCGGCCTGCCCGCCAGGGCCTGTTCGATCGCGGACCACTGCCCGAGATCGGGCTGTGCCTGCGCTGCCGCGCGAGCCGCGAGATCACCCAATAGGTGACAGCGAGCCTCGCTCGCTTTCACCGAATCTTGTTGCTTGATCAACTCGTTCCTCCCTGGCTGAGCACGCCCACGTATTGCACGAGAGCCGGTTCGGATTTCATGCGCNNTCGGCCATCTCCATCTTCTCCACGTAACGGGCAACGAACAACGAGCGATCCTCTGCGCCCAGGCCATCCAGCAGCCGGTACAGCGCACGCACCGCCTCACGCGCCTCGTCCGCTGCGCCGGGCACGCTAGCCCCCGGCCATTCATCGCTGCCGGTCAGGCCCACGATCGCGCGGATGCGGCGGCGTCTCGCCTCGTTGCGGGCGACGCCCAGAGTGATGCCAATGATGAAGCCGGGCAAGGCAGCCGGCTCGCGCAGTTCATTGAGACGCTTGAAGACGCGCAAGAATGCCTCCTGGCAGACATCCGGGTGATCGGGGCCGGGTCCGAAGAACCGCCTGACCATTCGCTGCACCAGGGCTGCGTATTTCTCCCAAATGGCCTGGCAAGCCTTTCGGTCGCCGACCCGCGCGGCACGCACCAGCGCCCCATCGCCGCTGTCCGGAACACTGGAGGGAAGTGGCGGCGAAATGGGGGAGTGAGCCATGTAGCGAAGAAGCGCCTCCATGCCATCCTGCCGATAATGCCTGGTCAGTTCAAGGTGGTGGTGCAAATGCATACGACGGTCACCCCGCGTGCAAGCTAGGCCGCTACGCCGAAGAGTTGGATCTGGTTTCGCGGTGAGCCAGAAAGATCCTCCTCCTTCCCGAGAAAGAGTCCTGAATCGGCGGGCGTGGGCCAAGTTTCGCCTCAACGGGTGGCTTCTCGTCTGCGATTCAGAGGGGCGGCGTGGCGTTGCGGACCAAGTCAAGGAAGTAGGATTGGAACCACGTGCCTGCTTGCGGCGCGCCGCTGGCGCTCTCAGCGGACGCACAGTCCGGATCGAAGCGGGGCTGTGATGGGTCGGATGTGCCATCAGATTCTCCCGGCACCTTGATCCAGAAATAGGCATCCACGAACGGTTCGGGCGCCGCCCGCGGCCGCTCGCCCAAGCCAGCGCCTTTGATATTGCACCAATTGCCCCACACCTTGCGGATCTGCCCCTTACCGTTGCGCGAGGTATCGACAATGAAGCCCTTGTTGCGCACGCCATGGTCGGCAAGCCCCACCGCCAGCTTCTTCACATAGACCAGTTCGTTGTAGCAAGGATCACTGGATTCCATACCCATGCCATCGTTGTTGTACAGGTGAGTGTAGTTCGACACGTTAGTGGCGAAGCCGCGGATGGTATCCACCCCACCCGCGGCCTTGAGTACCTTCTTGTAGACTTTGATGAGGTTCTCGCGATGCCTGTCCCAGCCCAGCCAGCCCGCGTGGGCGGCATCGAGGTAGATGCTCACGTTGGGCAGGCCCAGCTTCTGGATTGCGTAGGCAGTC
>PMJE01000659.1 GCA_003157315.1 Myxococcales bacterium
CGGCGTGGCGGCGGTGCGCGACGAGAAGAAGATCGAGTTGGTGGTGGAGCTGGTCCGTTGGGAGGAGGCGGAATCCGCTGATCGGATCGGACTCGACGATCAGACGCACCTGATTCTTGATGTGTCAGTGCCACTCTTGCGTATTCCAGTCAGCCCGGGCCGCAACGTGAGTTCATTGGTGGAGGTGGCCGCGCGCAATCGTTTGTTGCAGCAACGCGGCCACCATTCGGCGCGCGAGTTTCAGGAGAGACTGGACCAGGCCCTGGCCGACGCGCAGCAACGGCGCTTCCGCGACGACGTGGAGTGAGTGATGAAACTGGTCGTCATCACCGGCGTCTCGGGTGCGGGCAAGAGCACGGCCAAGAGCGCGCTAGAAGACCTGGGCTTCTACTGTGTCGACAACTTGCCCATGACCCTCATGCCTCGGTTCATTGAGCTGCTCGCCGGGCGGGAAGAGGTAACCCGCGCAGGGTTGGTGGTGGATGCGCGCAGTGGGGAGTTTCTCATTGACTCCGCGCGGGTACTGTCCGATCTGCGGGCCGCCGGGCACTCTATCGAGGTTCTCTTTCTGGACGCGCCTGACCAGGTGCTGCTGCGGCGCTTTTCCGAGACCCGCCGCCGCCATCCCCTGTCGGGCACCGACATCCGTGCGGGGATTCAAGCTGAGCGTGTGCACCTGGCCGCGCTTCGCCAAGAAGCGACCACGGTCATCGACACGGCTGAGCTCACGGTGCACGGGCTGCGCGCGATGGTGCTGGGCCGCTACGGCCGGGCTGAGGGCAACCTGTCGGTCACCATGGAATCTTTCGGTTTCAAATACGGGTTGCCCAGCGAAGCCGACATCGTTCTGGATGTTCGCTTTCTGCCCAATCCGTTCTTCGTCGCCGCGCTTTCCTCGCTTTCCGGCGAGGACGAGAGCGTGCGCAGGTTCGTGCTCGACAACCCGGAGACCCAGATCTTTCTGACCAAAGCCGAGGAGCTGCTCGCGCTTTGCATCGCCGCATTCGAACGCGAAGGCAAGACCTACGCGACCGTGGCGATTGGCTGCACAGGTGGCCGCCATCGCTCGGTTGTCGTCGCGGTCGAGCTAGCGCGTCGCCTGCAGTCCTTTCATGTCGACGTCCGGCACCGGGACATTGGGCGGGGCCGCCCCTTGCCCGAGGCACGAACCTAGACAGGCAAATGCGCATAGCCACAACAACATCGCGTTCGTGCCCAAACCGGGTAGAATAAATGGGCTAGCATGTACACCCAGCCGACGAGGACGCTCAAGCCAATGGTGGGAGTCGTGGTAGTCTCCCACGAGCAGGTGGCGTTCTCCATGCTGGAGGCAGCCCGCCGGGTGGTCGGTACTTTGCCCGGGGTTACCGCGGCTTGCGCGTCTTCTGCAGATGACAGCGCGGCAATCACCCAGCGCGTGGCGCAGGCTTGCAGCGAGGTCGATGATGGCGCCGGTGTGCTCATCATGGTGGATGTCTACGGGTCGACGCCATTTCACGTGGCCATGTCGATGCTCGACGGGACAGGTGCCGCCGAGGTGGTGTGCGGCGTGAACCTGCCCATGCTGCTCAAACTTGCCACGATTGATCGCACGCGGCTTTCGCCGGCGGAGATGGCTCAGGAGTTGTGCGAGGCTGGCCGTCGGGCGATTCGGATTGGCTCGGAGCTGACCGGCAAGATCGTCGTGGGAGGGATACGCTGACGTGGGGGATGGAAGCCAGGCACAACGCTCGGTCAAAATACGCAACCGCCTGGGCATGCACGCGCGCGCCGCAGTCAAATTCGTGCAGCTAGCCAACCACTTCGATTCCGAGATCAACGTGCTTAAGGACGGCGCGCAGGTCAACGGGAAGAGCATCATGGGTCTGCTCACCCTGGTGGCGGCCTGGGGCAGCGAGGTGACGGTTTCGGCCAGTGGCGTCGACGCGGATCAGGCGGTGGACGCGCTGATTGCGCTGGTGAGCAACGGCTTCGGCGAAGGGGTGCTGGATGCTTAGGCTGGCAGGCGTGGGCGCGTCCCCCGGCATTGCCATGGGGGTGGCGCACTTTCTCGGCGGCCGGGTGGAGGTACAGGAGCGCCGGATTTTCACCGACGAGGTGGCCAATGAACTGCGTCGCTTCGAGGACGCCATCGGCCGCAGCGACGCACAGTTGCGGCGCATCCAGCAGCAGATTGCCGAGCAGGAAGGCGACGGCCAGGAGTACCGCATCCTCGAGGCGCACCGAATGATGTTGGCCGATGTACACCTGGTCGAGGAGACGCGGCGGATCATCGGCTCCGACCAGGTTTCCGCCGAATGGGCGTTGCGGCGGGCGCTGGACCAGATCCAGGCGGTGTTCGCGCGCATCGAAGACGCCTACTTCCGCGAGCGGCGCAGCGACATCGACATGATCGGCGAGCGCATCCTGCGCAATCTGCTGGGCATGACGCCGCCTGGGCATGAGGGCGTGCCCAAGGGCGCGGTGGTGTTCGCCCACGATCTCTCGCCCGCCGACGTGACCCAGCTTGGGCGCGCGGGCGTGAGTGGCTTCTTCACCGAGGGCGGTGGCAAGACCTCGCACGCGGCCTTGGTGGCGCGCGCACTCGGCCTGCCTCTCGTGGCAGGGGTGCAGGGGTTCATCAAGCACATCCGCACCGGGATGACCGTGATCGTGGACGGCGGCCGTGGCGAAGTCATCCTGGAGCCCGACTTCGAGGTGCAGGGCCGCTACGCCGACCGGGCCGCACGCGATCTGGTGCAGACCGAACGCCTGGCCCGGTCGCGTGAGGCGCCCGCCATCTCGCTCGATGGCGAGCGCGTGCACTTGGCTGCCAACGTGGAGTTGTTGGAAGAAATTCCCATCTCGGTCGAACTGGGCGCCGACGGAATCGGGCTGTTTCGCACCGAATTCCTGTACCTGGAACGCAGCACCCTGCCCACCGAGGAGGAGCAGTACCAGCACGCGCTGGCCGCCTTGCGGGCCATGGATGGCCGTGACGTCTGCTTTCGCACCTTGGATTTGGGCGGGGACAAGCTGCCCACCTCGGTGCGCATCCCGGCGGGGAACAATCCCGCGCTTGGCCTGCGCTCGATTCGCTATTCCCTGTGGCGGCGTGATGTATTCAAGTCGCAGCTACGCGCCTTCTATCGGGCTGCCGCGGTGGGCCCGCTGCGCATCATGTTCCCGCTGATTTCCGGCGTGGCCGAGCTGCGCACGGTACGTGAGTTGTGCTCCGGTGTTTGCTCGGAACTCCAGCGCGACGGGCTGGAGCACAATCCCGAGGTCCCTCTCGGTGTGATGATTGAGACACCCAGCGCGGCGGTGGTCGCCGACCTGTTGGTCGAGGAGTGCGATTTCCTCTCCATCGGAACCAACGACTTGATCCAGTATGCGCTGGCGGCTGACCGGCAAGACGAGCACGTGGGCTACCTCTACCACCCGCTGCACCCGGCAATCTTGCGCCTGGTCAAGATGGTGACCGGGGCGGCCAAACGCGCCGGCAAGCCGGTGTCCATGTGCGGGGACATGGCCGGCGACCCGCGCTTCTGCTGGGTGCTGCTCGGGCTGGGGCTGCGCTCATTCTCGATGGCGCCGCGCCAGATACCCATAGTCAAGTCCATTGTGCGCGCCTCGCGCATCGCCGCTGCGGAGAAACTGACCGAGGAAATCCTGCGCCTGCGCACCGAGGACGAAGTGGAGGAGGCGGTCAATCGTGTGATGAAAGAGCGCTTCCCCATGGAGTTCACCGAAGAAATTTCGTAGTTGGCAGGGAAATTCACCGCGCGGTGACCCGGGGCGGATCCGGGGGTACGATGATGCGCGGGCCGCGCTCGCCGGCCAGCCGCTCGAAGTCGTCTGGATTCAGCGTGACCAAGACATCCGACCGCGAAACCTCGGCGGCCACAAGATGGAGCGCATCGAAGATCGCTTCCGAACCTGCGCCGCGCTCGGCGCAGCGTTGGATGGCCTTTCGGTAGAGAGCGGGGGTCATGGCCAGGGGCCGCACGTGCTGGACCAGCCGCTCGACCATCTGTGCGGCCGCGCCCGCGGTCACATGCGGTGAGACCGGAAGCCGGGTGAGCACCGACCACGTCTCGGCCGCTGCGTGCCAGGCCATCACGCCCTCGATCTCCTTCGTCGCAGCGGCCTGCACCCAGCACAGCGCCCTGGCGTGCAAAGGGTGGGCAGCGACCAGCGCCGGTACTAGCACCGAGGTGTCGAAGCAGACCCTCATCGTCGCGCCAGATGGTTGAGTCGGTCCTCACGACTGTCGCGATGGTCAGGCAGGTCACCCTGAAGCTGACCGCCGACCACCAGGATCCCGTGCTTCTCCTGCATCCGGGGCTCCTCGTACTCGGGTTCAAGCAGGATACTCTCGGGGCCCTCGGTGATTCGGAGTCTGCTGCCCGCAACCAGGCGCAGGTGGCGGCGCACGGGCAACGGCACCACTAGCCGCCCCGCTGCATCAATGGTAACAGTCAATGGCATAATGGTAATCGTACTTGGGTGACGCCGGCGAGGCAAGTCGCATCTTGGTTGCCAGCGCACGCCTTTTCGGCCGGCCGGCCATGCACCGCACGCGGCCATCTATGATACGATCACCTCCATGGTCCGTATTCGTCTTGTGGTGCTCACGTTCGGCCTCGCCCTTGTGCCAGCGTCAGTCGCGTTGGCGCAGGCGCCGGACGCGCGGGACCCGCGCGAAATCCAGGCGCGCAAGGACTGCCTGACCGGGAGGTACGAGGCAGGTGCGGCCTTGCTGGCCGAGCTATTCGCCGAGACCGGCAACCCGAATTTCGTCTTCAACCAGGCCCGTTGCTACGAGCAGAACAGCAAGCTGGACGAGGCCATCTAGCACTTTCGTGAGTACCTGCGCATCGCGGGCAATCTGAGTGCGGACGAGAAGGCGGAGGTCGAGCGCCACATCGTCGAGTGCCGTGCGATGAAGGCCGAGCAGGAGCAGCAGCAGCGAGGCGCGGCGCCGGCGGCGCCGTCCCCTTCGCTCTTGCCGGCGGCACCATCTGCTCCACCCTCGCCGGCTGCACCGCCCGCTCCGTCCTTGCCGTAGCGCCGTCTGCTCAGCCCTTGGCGGAAATCCCCCCTCTGCCCCAGCCAGGACCCATGATTGCGCCAGGAGGTTCAGCTCCGCCCGCGGGCGCGACGGCTGGCGTAACCGGGACCACGGCGACTTCCTCGAAGGGCGGCGGCTCGGGCCTGCGGACCTGGGGCATCGTGGTCGGCTCGATCGGCGTCGCGGCGGTGGGGGCTGGCGTTCAGCGTGAGCAAGACATCCGAGCGCGAAGCTTCGGCGGCCAGGAGATGGAAGGACTTCATCCCATCGGGATGCGACCTGTGGCCCAGCCCACACTCGGATCGCGTTGCTGTCGCCGCTCGACGATTATTCCGCTAGACTGCACGTCCATCGGTCGCCCCATGTCGTCTCTGCGTTGCACGTCACTTCTTTGCCTCTTGCTCGCGGCGGGGTGCCTGCAGCCCGGCACTTCGCCCGAGGGAATCAAGCTGGTCTCCGGCAGCGATGTCGGCGATGTCGGGTTCATCCCGTTGGACGGGGCCGGCTGGATTACTTTCAATCGGCGCAAGGCCACCGCCACCCTGACCAAGGGCGCAGTGAGGGACTTGTGGATCGCGTCCTGCGATGGGACGCAGCAGCGGCAGATCATCGCGGACTGGTCGGATCGATGGTCCCCGACCGGGGCCGGCGACTTTCTGTTCATCATGGTCGACGAGCGGCAAGTCACCAGCGGTGCCGCGGGTCAAGGGCCGACGGAATCGGTCGGCACTCTGGTGCGCACGGATTGGGATTATTCGCCCAGGGTGGCCTTTGAAAATGTGTCCACTTTCGCGCTCGGCCCATACAACAACCGCTTGCTCTACCGCCAGGTTCTTGGCGGCAACCAAACCCCAGGCCTGTTTCTGTGGGACGGCCAGGATCAGCTCCGCCTGGGGGACGTGGCGAACGTCTACGACTTCGACGCGCAGATCGCCGGCAGCGGCATGGCCTACTTTGTCCTCGGCAGCGACAGGGTGCTGAGCCGGCTCGACAAGCTGACCGACACGAAACAGGACCTGCACCCCAACGTCATCAGTTTCTATCTCCGCGGCGACGAGCAGTACGCCGCGCTTTCTCTCGCTACCGGCACCACCGTGGTGCTCAACATTCAGTCGGGCCAAGACATCCCGCTGGCCAGCCCCAATCCCTTTGCGCTCGGATTTGCCGACCAGGACCGGGTTACCTACTCGCAATCGGCCATCGGCGCCGCGCCCGCCGAGTATCACACTCTTGATTTGACGACCGGCGCGGACACCTTCGTGGTCCTGCCGGCCCCGCTGGTCAACCTGGCGGCAGTCATGCCCAGACCGCAGAGCGACGAAGTCCTTTATCTCGATAACCAGGGTCACGGCGTGTTCTTCGGCCAGAACGACCAGCAGGAGCGGCGAGCCGTCCCGGTTACCATGCTGAGCCCCCAGTTTTCGCCCGAGGGCCAGTATCTCATCTACATCGACCAGCAGCCAGCGACCGAGGCTCAACCGGGTCCACACGGGCTGTTGATGGTTCAGGACGCCGAACTGGTCAACCCACCCAGCCAAATTTCAACCCCGGGCATGGCGGTCGATGCGGGCAGCTTCTTCTTCATCCAGGGCCCCAGCACCGATGGCGGCGTCAGTTACATCTTGGTCTTCTGGGCCAGTATTGTCGTCGGCTCGGCTGACCTGTACTTCGCCAACTACCAGACTGGCGACTTGCGGGTCGTGGCCAGTTCGATTGGAAACGTGCAGGTAGATTCGCAGCGGATTTTCGGGACGGTCAATGAATCGGCGCAGGACGCAACCGGCGATCTGGTGGTGCAGGATGTGCTGAGCGGCAAGTCTCGCCTGCTGGCACACGCGGTGAGCGAGGCCACGCAGTGGTACGATCCCAACCCGGGCGCGCAATTCGTGCGAGTCGGATACGTGGTGCGCGGTCGCGCGT
The DNA here is from genome assembly GCA_003157315.1 of Myxococcales bacterium. The sequence goes on from PMJE01000659.1 coordinate 6,974, forward strand.
CGTCCGACCACGACGGTGTGTGGCTCACCACCCTGGAACCACCCGGCCAGGACGGGGGCCAGTAGCGTGACCGGATCGATTCTGGCCGCCTTGCTGGTGGCGGTTGCCGTGGATGCTGCTCCCGATGCCGGGGCACAGGACGCCCGCGCGATGAGCGAGACGGGCGAGACCGACGCCGAGGTGCGCGCCGATGCCGGCGCCGAGGCTAGCGTGTCCGCCGATGCCGAGCCACTCGCGTCGGCGCCGCTGCTCAGCGGCCGGGTTCTGGCGCGCGGCACGCGCGAGCCTTTGCTGGGTGCGCAGGTGCGCGTGATCCTGGGCAAAGGCGCGACTCGCGATACTGAGACCGACGAGAGCGGTGGCTTTTCACTGGCGGTGGGATCCGGTCCGTGTGAGGTGCATGTCCGGTATCCCGGCTTCGAGCCCTTCTCCCGGAACTTCGACGTGGGAGAGCACGGCCTGAATGGCCTGGTGCTACGTCTACAGCCGCGCTTGATCGGCGACCGCTACGAAACCGTGGTGATGGCCGCGCCCGAGCGCGCGCCCGCGGTTCCCGTGCAGCGCGAGGAACTGACCCACACCCCGGGCGCGTTCGGCGACCCCTTCCGTGTGGTCGAATCTTTGCCGGGCGTGGTGCAGGCGGTCTGGCCCGTGCCCATGTACGCCATTCGCGGCGCCAATCCCGGCAACACTGGCTTCTTTATTGACGGCGTGCGGGCGCCAGCGCTGTTCCATTTCGCACTCGGGCCTTCGGTCATCCACCCCTTCTTTCTCGATGAGATGCAGTTCTACCCGGGCGGCTANNGCGCCCGCCACCGATCGCCTGCATGTCTCCGCTGACGTACGGCTTTTCGACGCGGGCGGGATTGTGGCCGCGCCCTTTGACGAAGGGCGCGGGACAGTTGCGGTGGCTGGTCGCTATTCCTACACCGGGGTGTTGCTTTCGGCGTTTTCCAGCGAGTACAGCCTGGACTACTGGGACTATCAGGTTCGCATCGAGCACCGTCTGGGGCCGGGTCGGCTGACCCTGTTTGCCTTCGGCTCGGGCGATACCTTGCAGCAGAAGAACCCTGATGCGATTTCGGTGCCTTCGGACATCCAGCCCGGCCTGGCCCAGCTCATGTTCCATCGCGTGCAGTTGCGCTGGGACGGCGGCGTGCTGGGCGGACGCCTTACCGCCAGTGCGCTGGTTGGCTACGACGATTCCACGGTCAGCAACACGCANNGCGCTGGGTGGATCTGCAGGTCGGCGGCGACGCAGAGGCGCAGCGTTTTTGGCCGCGGTCAGCATTGGCGGAATTGGGCGGGGGGCTAGGCAACTACTATCAGACCGATCTCTTCCGCGACCGGAGCGCTGTCTCGGCCGGTGGCTATGTGGGGCTGACCATCAGGGCGGGCGACCGACTGCAGATGACGCCCGGCCTGCGCTATGAAGGCTACTTTGAGGATCACACCCAGGCGGGTGCGCTGAGCCCGCGCCTCGCGCTTCGTTATCGCGTGGCGCGCGAGACCTGGCTGAAAGCGCATGTGGGTCAGTTTTCCCAAATGCCCTCCCTGCCGGTTGGGGTTCCGGGATTCGAAGGCTTCGGTCTGCAAAGCTACGGCTTGCAGCAATCACGTCAGGGCAGCCTAGGAGTGGAGACTGGCATAGGCGCGCGCGATGGCCTAGACCTTTCCTTCGACACATCCCTCTTCTATCAGCGCTTGCATGTGACCGACATGCGCAGCTCAATCAGCCGCGATCCGCAGGCGTACGACTTCCTCGAACCGCGCGAGGGTGAGGCCTACGGCTTCGAGGTCATGCTCCGTCGGCCCATGCGTCACCGCCTGTATGGATGGCTGTCCTATACGCTCTCGCGCTCGCTGCGTGTGGTGGACGGCGTGGTCGCGCCGTCGGATTGGGACCAGCGCCATGTGCTGAACTTGGTGACCGGTTACCGTTTGCCGCGCGGCTTTGCGGTTTCGGGGCGATTCCACTACAACTCGGGCCGCCCGTATCCGGTCTGGGACAACTACCTAAAGTGGGTCAACTACCAGCGCCTTCCCGCCTTTGCCCAGCTTGATCTGCGCGGCGACAAGCGGTTCATCTTCGACCACTATGTGATGGATCTCTACGCGGAGTTCGTCAATGCCACCATGAGCCGTGAGGTCTTCGAAGAGAAGCTGCAAAACGGCGCCTTGGTGCAACGGGGCTACCGCCTGATCTTGCCCTCGATCGGCGTGCACATCGAATGGTGAGCGGGTGTATCCTTGGGCCTATGACACCCACACGAGTGACTTTGAGTCTTGCTGCCCTGTTGGCCGTGTTGCTGGCAGGGGCTGCGGCGCGCGCGGACGATGCGGCCGTGCACTACAACATGGGGTTGCAGCTCAAGCGACAGGGCAGGACCGCGGAGGCGGTGGCTGAGATCAAGACTGCCCTCCAGTTGCGCCCGAACTACGCGGCGGCCTGGTTCACTTTGGGGACCCTTTATCGTACCGAGGGAGACCTCGACAGTGCCGCGCAGGCGCTGCAGAAGGCGCTCAAGCTTGAGCCCACCGATGGGAATTCATACGCCAACCTGGGCGCGATCTATGCGCGGCAGAAGAAATGGAACGAGGCCATCACGGAGTTGCAACACGCAGTGATTCTTCTGCCCAACGACTACGAAGCTCATACCAGCCTGGGCGCAGCCTTGCGCCAGATTGGCGACTATCCCAGGGCGATCCCGCACCTGCGCAGGGCGACCGAGATCAAGCCGGGCGATGCCCTGGGCTGGTCCAACCTGGGGGTGGCCTTGGCCAAGACCGACGATCGGGAAGCGGCCGTGGCGGCGCTGAAGAAGGCGATTGAGCTGGACCCGAAGAACGGGCAGACCCATCTCAATCTCGCGGTGGCGTACCGCCGGCAGAAGAAGACCGACAACGCCATCGAGGAGTACGAGACGGCGGTCTCGCTCGATCCGGGGCTCGCGGGCGGCTACTACGATCTCGGTCTGCTCTATTCGCAGGACCGGCGTTATGACGACGCGCTCAATGCCTTCAAGAAGTTTCTGGCTTCCAGCGAGCACCTGGACGCTGGATCACGGCGCGATGCCGAGGAGCGAATCAAGTCGCTAGAAGGCGCGGTGAAGAAGAAGTAGCTGTTGAGCGAGCTTTTTCACCACAGAGGGCACAGAGCACACAGAGATGGGAAGCGAAGAAGGGTTCGGACCAGGCAGGACAAAACCCTTCCTTCTTTCTGGTCCGGCTCTGTGACCTCTGTGTTCTCTGTGGTGAAAAGCTAGCTAGAACTTGATTCCGACGAAGCCGCGCAGGATCTGGGCTGCGGTCGCGGTTCCACCGCCAGCTTGGGAGAACATGCCTGATTCGATGGGACGGTTGAGCGCACCGAAGGGCCAGAACACGCCCCACACCATGCCGGCGTAGAATTTCTCGCTGGTGTTGCGGTAGCCAAGCCCCAGGTCCATTTCGATGCCATAGTTGATCGAGTTGCCGGGCGTGGACACAGGCACCGGCGCCAAACTGTAGATCACCGAGCCGGACACCCCCAGCTGGCGTGCTTCGGTCACGTCCAGCCAGTAGGCGATGGAAGGCTTGAAGTAGATGGCATTGTTCACGGTGCCCATGATGCGGCGGAAGAAGATCTCGTCGACGTGGTATTCGGGCGAGAAGTAGAAGTTGTGCAGCGAGGTGTCCCCCAAGGGCTGGGGCACGAACTTCCAGCGGTAGTTCAGGTAGGGGCTTGGGTTGAGGTTGTTCGCGGCGCAGGCGGTGTCGTTGCACGCGGCTTCAGCCTGGTCGCCGGTGGCGCCGCCGGTCTCGAACCCGACAAAGAGCGAGTCCTTGTACAGCTTCAGATCGGCCGCCAGAACCCAGCCCAGCTGCAGGATGGAAACGTGTCGGTCAGTGTTGTTGTACAAACGCAGCGGCCCGGCGTTTCCCATGTGTCCTGCCAGGGCGGTGCTTTCGAACTCGAGGGTGAGTGCTTTCCAGCCCAGCTTGAACCATACGCTGGGGATGAGCAGCCAGGCGTTGATGTTCGTGGTCAGCGACGTGCCTTGGCCGCTCTGTTGGTTGGCGTCGATGGCGTTGTCTAGGTCGTAGCGAGAGAGCGAGCCGGCAACACCATTGGTATTCGGGGTTTGCGTGGCCGAGGGCGAGAGCTTGAAGACTTCACTGTCCTGGGACCGGTACACCAGCTGGACGCCGTAGTTGATGACCAGATCGCCGCTCTGTGCGCGCTCGCGGAAAGTCCGGTCATCGTCCACCTTGGTCAGGGATGCGGTGAGTTGGAAGACGTCGTCACTTTGCGACAGATCGAGCGGCGAGCCATCGGGATCGGCGCGGCCGGCATCGGTCATGCCCCAGGCGTAGCCAGAAGGTCCGAAATCCCAGGACAGGGCAAGCTGGTGGCCGTAGACCTGGGTGAGGGCCATGATCCGATCCACTGTGGTGCCGCCGTCGCAGTCCGCGCAGTCGCCCTTGTTGAAGTACATCCCACGGCCAAAGTGCCAGGGCATGCGGCCGAAGCGCAGGGAGCCGAGCTGGCTGTCCACCTCGCCCCAGACCCGCTTGGGACTGATGGCCGAAGTGAAGGTGTTCTGTCCGGGCGTCGTCTGAGAGTTGGACAGGATTCCGGCCTGTGCCAGGTTGGTGCGCAGATCCGGTTGTGATGCCGATACTAGCGAATCCGGGGTGGAGCCCAGGATGAGGTTGTCGAACACGTCGATCTGGGCCATCACGCGCACCTGGTCCGAGATGTTGATGGTGGGCTCAAGGCGTAGCCGCATGTTGGTGTCGCCCAGGTTCTTGGCCCCGCAACCGGTCTGGGTGGTGTTGGTGCCGCACTCAAGCGGCGTAGGGAAAGGCGGATACCCACTCCGCGGACTGCTGCTATCCACGTAGCCCTGGCCCAAGTTGAAATTGTGCAGCAGCTCGGGGCGCACGCGGAGGTAGCCATCGATCTCGATCACTTGGGTTCGGCGCCGGTGCTGGTTGGCGTAGCTCGCCTCGGGACCGGTCTCGGCAGCGGCCTTGCCTGACTCTTCAGGCGCGGCCTCGGCAGGGCCTTCTTCGTGCTCTTGGCCCGGTGGTGGTGGCGCCCCCATACCGCCGGGAGACATGCCCCCGGGCATGGCGCCCATTTGCGCCCGGGCAGCGCCTGCGCCGCCCACAAGGGTTGCGAAGACAAGAGAGCACACCAGGCGAAGGAGCCTAGTCTTGGAGCGGGGGTGTTTTGGCTTGGTCATCGCAACGTACCTAGGTAGGCGCACCTTATAACAACAGCTTGCCCGCTCGGCCAAGGTTCTCGATATGATCTAGAATTCGGAGGAGGGGGCCGGGGCGGAGACGGAGTCGGACACGGGGGCCGGGATGGGCCCCGTCAGGATGGGGTTCAGCGTTTCGGGTGGGTCACGCGCCAAAGGATGGCTACGACGCGGTCGAGCAGCGCGTGGGCCGGGGCGGCCTGG
>PMJE01000394.1 GCA_003157315.1 Myxococcales bacterium
CGACTCACACCGGGACCGTGGGTTACGCTCGGGTCTGGTAAGAGACACAAGACGCTTCGGCCGCTCACTCTTCGCTTCATCCCAGCCGACATGGAGACAGCACCAGAAGAACGGCGGTACCGCTGCGACGGCTTGTTGGGCGGTCCCTCGCACGGTAGTATTGGTTCATGCAGAACTTCACGGCCGTGATCGAGCGAGACGAGACTACTGGTCTCTTCGTGGGCTATGTGCCTGGCTGGCCTGGCGCCCACTCGCAAGGGGCCACCCTCGACGAACTACACCAGAACCTCGGGGAGGTCATCGCTATGCTGCTCGAGGACGGTGCTCCAAAGCTCGAAGGGGAGTTCGTAGGGACGCAAACGGTGAAGGTCGCCTAGACCATGGGCGATGTGCCGGTCCTGAAGCCTCGTGAAGTCGCCGCCATACTTGCAAAACTCGGATTCGTTCAAGTCCGTCAACGTGGTTCGCACTGCCAGTACCGACACCCGGATGGGCGGGTGACGACCGTTCCGTTTCACCAAGGTCGTGACATCTCTCCGGCTCTGCTCCGGGCAATCGCCCGCGACATCGGAATGGACATCCGCGAGTTCATCGCCAAGTCCTAGCCCTTCAGCGGTTCGGACCGCATCCGAACGCCGCCAGGATCCGCCGAGCGAGCTGCCGTTCACCTGCAGGCGGCTGTCCGAGGCCGACCGAGAGCTTCAACGGTTATGCGGCTCACCTGGATCATGGTGGTTAGTCTTGCCCTGATTGCAGGCAAGACAAAGCGTTTGGAGGTTTTCAATCACGGTCTCGCCACCTCTGGACCAAGGCTTGATGTGGTCCACTTGAAGTGCAACACCGGGCGTGATTGACGGCGATGCACCACATGAACAGCAGCGGAAGTGGTCCCGCTGGAGCACCTTGAAGCGAAGCCGCAGGTCGGGAGAGCGAGACGTCCTGCGGGAGCCTGCGCCAGCATCCGCAGGGGCTTCAGGAGCGTCCTTGCCCGCGGAGTTGGCATAGGAGACGAATGCTTCCAGAGCTTGCCTCCAAGAGCCGAAACGTCGTTCATAGGTCGCCACGTGAAATCTGCAGGCAGGTTTTTGAACCTCGGAGTAACTGGGCTGGCGGCCAAGGGAAACCCACAAATCGTAGAGCGCGGCGAACAGCCCAGCATCGGGAACATACCGCTCGATCGGAGTATCGAGCCCTGCAGCCTTCACGGCGCCGTTCCAAGTACCAAACCGTCGAATGACGGTCCTGACGCCGAATTTTCCGTGGTCCTTGTAAGTGCGCTGCTTTACCTGTTGCTCGGACTGATCGGCCGCCACGCGGCGAAGGTCCGCCAGCAGATCGTCGTCCGAGATGTTTCTCCTATCGTGATTCAGTTCAAACTTCATTGATCACCGCGAGTTCGCCGACCTCGTATTCTACGTCGAGAAATACCCGATATTTCAGCGACGATTGCGCCATTTCGCGCTCAAGATCGGGCGATGGGGTCCAGTGATCTCGGGGTGTTGGCCAACGGCACTGTCTGGAATCGGACCTTCAACCGCGTTGGAATATAGTGCCGTGGTTGTCGAATAAGCAGCCACTTCCGGTGGGCCTTGTGCACTATACCTCGAAGCCCAAGCCGCGCAGTTCCGTCGCCAGGCGCTCCACCTCGTGCATGACCTGGCTGGGCGCGGGACCGCCGATCACGGTGCGGGCTGCGACGGCCTGATTGGGATTCAAGGTCTGCAGGCAGGCGGGATGCAATTCGGGCGCGATGCCAGTCAGCTCGGCTTCGGGCACGGCGTTGAGTGCAACACCCAGACGCTCGGCGTGGCGGACCAGATGGCCGACGATCTCGTGCGCGCGGCGGAAGGGGACGCCTTCGCGCACCAGGTGCTCGGCCAGGTCGGTGGCGCCCAGGGCGGCGTCGCGGGCTGTCTCCTTCATGCGCTCGGCGTTGAATTCCAGTCCGGCGAGCAGACCAGGCAGGACCGCCAAGGACAGGCGCGTGGTTTCGATGGCGTCGTAAAAAGGCTCCTGGCTCTCTTGCAGATCCTTGTTGTAGGCCAGCGGCAGTCCTTTGGACACGGTCAGAAGCGCAACCACATCGCCCAGCAGGCGCGCCGACTTGGCTCGCAACAACTCGGCGATGTCCGGGTTGCGTTTTTGTGGCATGAGCGAGCTGCCCGAACAGTAGCCCTCGCCCAGGCGCACGAAGCCGAATTCGGTCGACGACCACAGCACCAGTTCCTCGCCCAGACGCGAGAGATGCACGCCCAAAAGCGCGCAGGCAAAGGCCAGCTCGGCGCAGAAGTCACGGTCGGAAACCGCATCCAGGCTGTTGCGAGTGGGCGCGCGGAACCCGAGCGCGCTCGCTGTCATCTCGCGCTTGATGGGCAGCGAAGTCGCCGCCAGCGCGCCCGAACCCAGCGGACACTCGGCCGCGCGTTGGGCCGCGTCGAGAAAGCGGCCTCGATCGCGCCCTAGCATCTCGGCATAGGCCAGCAGGTGATGGCCGAGCGTGATCACTTGCGCCCGCTGCAAATGGGTGTAGCCGGGCAAGAGCGTGGCCGCGTGCTCGCGGGCGCGCCGACACAGCACCACGCGGGCGCGGTCGATGCCGGCCACCAGTTCGCTGGCCGCGGCCAGCGCATACAGCCGCATGTCGGTGGCCACTTGATCGTTGCGGCTGCGCGCCGTGTGCAGGCGGCGCCCCGGATCGCCGATAAGCTCGATCAGCCGGCTTTCGACATTCATGTGAACGTCTTCCAGGGCCGGGTCCAGGGCGCGGCCGCCTTCGCCAAACTCATGTGCCACATGATCAAGACCGGCCACGATCGCGTCGGCGTCTTGCGTGGATATAAGGCCCACGGCTGCCAGCATGCGGGCGTGGGCTTGACTGCCGCGCACATCGTCGCGCAGAAGCCGCCGGTCGAACCCCACGCTTGCGTTGAGCGCTGCTGCGGCAGCGTCCATCGTGCCTGAAAACCGCGCTCCGCGGCCGCCAGCCTTGGGATGGTTCTGCTCCGATGCTGGTGGGCGTCCTGATTCGCTCATGGGAAGGATCCTATCAGCACGCGGCGCAAGTCTCCACGGTCAGCATTTCGCCCAAATCCGACGATAGCCGCGGAAAGTCGTACGCGGCTCCGCTTGTCGCGGAACCATGGCTTGCGACGTTCTGTCCCGGCGATTGGGTGGTGCATGGCGTGAACCATTTTCTCGCGATCGCGCAACTGAATTGCTGTCGTCTTCTGCCTCCAGAAATAGAGTACGATTCACCAAACCCCTGAGGAGTCGGTATGCACAGGTTTCCAGGCCGGGCAATTTTGATAGCGGGCGCTGCTGGTTGGCTGTGTTCCTGCAGCAGTACGAATTCCAGCCCAGATGGAAGCAGCCCCGGCACCGGCGGCACAGGCGGTGCCGCTTCTGCCACCAGCGCGAGCAGTGGGGGCCGTGCGGCGGCCAGCGGAGGCGCCACCAGTTCGGGCAGCGGCGGCAGCGCGGGCGCGAGCGGCGGGACAACCAGTGCGAGCTCTGGCGGCAGTGCTGGTTCCACCACCAGCTCGGGCAGCGGCGGCAGCGCGGGTACCAGCGGCGGGACAAGCAGCGCGAGCTCTGGTGGCAGTGCTGGTTCCACCACCAGCCGGGGCGGCGGGGGTGGCTCGGGCAACGGCGGGACTGCGGGCGGCAGCAGGACGGGTGGAGCAGGCGGCACGGCGGGCAGTGGCGGGGTCACGACGGGCAGTGGCGGGGTCACGACGGGCAGCGGCGGGGTCACCGCTGGCAGTGGTGGGACCACGGCGAGCGGTGGTGGGGGCACAGCCGGGTCTGGGACAGGGACTGGCACGGGAGGGAGCGGCGGGAGCACCGGCGGCAGTGGCGGCGTGGGAGACGGGGGTGCCCCCATCACCGGGGGTGGGCTATCGCTGAGCGTGGCCGGCGGAACCTTGAAGATCGAGGTGTGCGCGGACAACGTGATCCGCGTGGCCTTCGCCAAGAGCGCCACCTTCTTCACCCGCGCCAGCTTGACCACGGCGGCCAAACAATGTGTCCCGACCTCGTTCAGCACCACAACTGCGGGCAACCTGACGAAGATCGCGACGGACAAGCTGACCGTGCAGGTCGACACCACCACCGGCCAGGTGACCTTCCTCGATCCCAGCGGGCAAACCGTTCTGGCCGAAAATACTGCCGGCGGCCGCACTTTGACCGCCGCAACCGTGCAGGGCGAGGCCACCACCAGTGTTCGCCAGGAATGGGCGCCCAACGCCGACGAGTCGCTCTACGGCCTGGGCCAGCACCAGCACGGCCTGATTGACATCAAGAACACCGATCTGGATCTGCACCAGTACAACACCGAGGTCTTCATTCCCTATCTGGTGTCGAGTGACGGCTACGGCATCCTGTGGGACAA
>PMJE01000594.1 GCA_003157315.1 Myxococcales bacterium
CCCAAGTCCGCCTCGAGATCCAGGTCGGGATCCAGCATGTCGCGCGGGTATCCGGTCTTGTCACTGACCAGTTTGAGCACCGTCTCCATTGCGTCGCCGCCACTGGACGCGGCTACCACCGGCGTCACCACCGAAGATGGAGCCACTGTCGCCGCCGGCGCCGGAACGAATGCCGGCTGAGCCGCAGGAGTCGCGACCACGGCCGGCGCAGCCTGCGCCCGCGGTGTCGCCACGACTGGCATGGACGCGCCATCGCCCACACTGGCGCTCGGGCCCGTGCCCATGGTCCAGGTCGACTGAGCCGGCTCGCGCGCCGGCTGGCCAATGTCCTTGATGCGCAGGGTACGCTTCTCAACTTCCAGGACCGGCGACGGGTATCCGGAGATCTCAGACAGCCAGCGTTGGTAGGCAACCCGATCCGCTACCCGCTCTTCGAGACCCTGAATGCGACGGAGCATGGTCATCGCGATCTGCGAACCAAAACCGGCGGCCAGGCGCAAGGCGTAGCGCACCGGATAGTGTCCGCCCTTCGACAGATTGAGCGTGCCCAGTTCCGGATCGGGCTCGCGGTAGTTGGGCACCGGCGGAACGATCTGCCTCTCCAGAATCTTGACCGCCACTGCATCCTCCACGCCCACCCCCATGGGATGACCAGTGAAGCCCTTGGTGTTGCACACCACCAAGTCGTTGGCGCTGGCGCCAAAGGTCTTGCGCAAAGCAAACACCTCGGCCGAGGCGCTGCCTCCACGCGCTGGCGTGTAGGTCTCGTGCGAAATGAAGACCAGCTCGCGCGCCATTGCGTGTCGGTCTACGCCGTGACGCCGCTCCACGCCTGACACTAGGCGCTCCATCACACCCTCGATGTGATCGACGTCCAGGCGCGTCCCGTGGAACGCGCTGTTGGCGAACTCGCTGCCCAGCACTTCGCACAGTCCGCGCATGCCCCGCTCGCGCAGCGAATCTTCCGACTCCACCACCAAGCCGCACGCCCCCATGCCGAGCAGCATACCGTTGCGCCGGCGATCAAAGGGCAAGGCCGCCTTCTCCAGCACATCTTCAGTGGTGGCCGCGCCGGTAGCCAGGAAGCCGGCGCCCATCCATTCCAGCAAATGGTCGGAAGTGACATCGTCAGCGCCGATGATCAGCACGCGGCGACAACGGCCGGCCCGTATCCAATCCTCGGCCATGCCCACCGCCATGGTGGTCGAGGCACAGGCCGCGTTGACTTGGGTGTTGGGACCGCGGATGCCGAGCAGTTCTGCAAACTGCGCGTGACCCATGGAGAGAATGCGGAAGAGGAAACGGCGATCGAACTCGTAGCTCTTGCCGCCGGTACGCTGGGTGAAGAAACGCGTGACCTCGTCGACCAAGTTGTCGTAGCCTGGGAAGGCCGAGGCGAAGATCACGCCGGTTTCGTCGGACATGGCGACGGGAAGCCGCCAGCGGTCGGGCAGGTAGCCGCCGGTAGTGGTGCGGCGATAGTGGCGTACCAGAGGAATCCCCGCATCGCGCAGCGCCTCGATGCCCGCGGCGATGGCCAAAGACGAGGTGATGTCCCATGCCTCCACTCGCTCGCGCGGTACCCCGAATTCCTCGACCACATCGAAGGCGCCGCGGCGACCGGCCAGGCGAATAACCTCGTCTACCGACTGGATGGGATCCAGGCTGGGTTCGCCAACCTCGCGCTTAACCAGGCGAACCACATTCTTCTCCAACATGCGGGTGCGGAAGACCTGGGGTACGGTATCGATGAAGGAATCGCCCCGCAGGATGCGTTCAACATTGCTGTCGTCGAAGACGTGCCTATTCTGCCCGGGCAGGCCCAAGGCCGCGCCCGACACGACAATCGATCCCGGACGGGCTTGCGGCAGCGCAGGCGGACCGGTGCGGCGGCCACCGTAGAGCGCCATGCCCTCGTCGAGAAAACGGGCAAACAATCTTCCCAGCCCTTCGTAGTCGGGCTGGCCTGCGCGAATCGGACTCTCACTCATGGTCTGGGTTACTCCCTGCGAAAAACTCGGACTTGTGGCGGCCACTGGTGTGGCGACGACGGTCTGTGGGTCGGGCCGCGTACCTGCAAGAGCGGCCAGCAGATTCTCGGGGCGTGGTATGCCTGCGGCGTAGAAGCCGCACATGGCATCGTGGAAGGAACGGATGCCGCCGCGTTTGGGATGATTGGTGGCAAAGCAGATGACGTCGTCTTTGTCGTCGAGAATGCTTTCCGCCAGGGCCATGAGCGCGCGTTTGGGCCCGACCTCAACGAAAACGCGCGCCCCCTCCCGGTAGCAGGTCTCGATGCCCTTGACGAACTGGACCGAGGACGCCATTTGGTCAGCCAGGCGGCGCCGGATGGTGTCCATGTCGTGGGTCGGGTAGAGTTCGCCGTCGATGTTGCCCACCAGCGGAATGCGCGGGAATGCGATCTGCATCTCGCAGATGGTGCGATACAGCGCATCCGACGCGGGCGCCACCACCTTGCTGTGGAAGGCGTGGGATACTGGGATGAGTTGCGCGATCATGCCCAGCTTGTTGAAGTAGTCGACCGCGCGGTCTACCGCATCGCTGGCACCCGCGATCACGGTCTGCTTGCGGCTGTTGATGTTGGCCGGCGTGAGGTAGCCGCCGATCTCGGGCAAAAGGCGCACGATCTCGTCGGTGGGCCCCATCACCGAAGCCATCTTGCCCTTGTCGCCGATCGACACCGAGGCCATCGCCCGCGCACGCGCACTTACCGCCACCAGGGCTTCGGCGAAGGTGACCATGCCGGCACCCACAGCCGCGGCCCATTCGCCCAGGCTGTGCCCCATCACCATGTCGGGGATAACCCCATGCTTGTCAAGCAAGCGCATGATGGCGATGTCGCTGGCCACCATCGCCGGCTGGCAGATGGTGGTGTCCTTCAGGGCTTCTTCGGCCGCTTGCATGGCGGCCGAATCGGCCTCGTTCTTGTAGACGTAGCTGGTGAGCGGCTGACCCAGAATGGTGCCCATCACGCGATCGGCCTCGGCGAAAGTCTCGCGCACTATCGGGTCTGGCACATCGGCCAGCATGTTCACATACTGTGAGCCCTGGCCGGGAAATAGGAAGGCCAGCTTGCCCGCTCGACCACGCCGGAAGTGGATGCCTTTGCTCTGCAGCACGCGCCACTTCTTGGGCTCGTCTTTGTCGAGGCCTGCCAGAGCGGCCTCGCACTTCTTGAGCAAATCGGCCGCGTCCTCAAAGGCGATCACCAAACGCGCCGGCGCAGCGAGAAAATCGGGCCCGGGCGCCTGGCGGTCTGGCACCTGGCCGGCCTTGGCGCGATCCATGGCCTGCATTAGGGCGGTGCGCACGCTGCCCGCGTCGGTCCCGCCTACCGCCAACATGTTGCCCAGCATGGGCGGCCGTGCGTCCCTGGCCGGCGTGACCTCGGGCGTGCCACTAGTGAGGGAAGCGGGCACCTGCACCACCGGCTCACGCCGGGTCAGCATGCCGGGCACATACTCCTCGACCACCACGTGGAAATTGGCGCCACCAAAGCCGAAGGCCGACAGGCCGCAGCGCCGCGGACCGAACGACGGCTTCTCCCAAGGCTGAACCTTGGTGTTCACGAAGAGGGGCAACTTGTCCCAGGCGATATTGGGATTCGGCTGGTTGAAATTGATCGAGGGCGGGAGGATCTTGTGGTGACAGGCGAGCACGACCTTGAGCAGGCTGGCTGCGCCGGCCGCGCTCTTCAAATGGCCGATCTGCGATTTGATCGAGCCAAGCGCAATCCGATGCTTGATCGGCGAGCCTTCGGAAAGCAGCTTGGTCACGGTCTCCATCTCGGCCACGTCACCCGCCCGGGTCGAGGTACCATGGCCCTCGAGGAGAGTCATGGTCGCGGCGTCCAGTCCAGCGCGCTGCCAGGCGCGACGCAGGGCCAGTATCTGCCCAATGGGATTGGGGGCCGTGATGCTCTTACCCTTGCCGTCGCTGGAGCCGCCCACGCCACGAATGACAGCGTAGATACGATCGCCCGCCTGCTCCGCGTCCTGCAGGCGCTTGCACACCAAGAAAGCACCACCCTCACCCATGACGAAGCCGTTGGCGTCCTTGTCATATGGCCGCGAGCCGTCAGGCGAAAGTGCGCCGATCTTGCAGAACTTGATGTAGGTGGTGGCGCCCATGTTGCGGTCCATGGCGCCGGTGACAACTACGTCGTAGTGGTGCTCGTTGAGGCCGTCGACCGCGGCCTGCAAAGCGGCCAGCGAAGAAGCGCACGCGGCGTCCGCGGTGAAATTCGGTCCGCGTAGGTTGAGCACGGCCGCCACTCGGCCCGAGGTGATGTTGGTCAACTCGCCGGGCATGGTGTCTTCGGTGGTGTCGGGAAAACGCCGGCCCACCGATTCCCGCAACTGCGCCAGCAAGGCCGCGCGGTCGGCCGGAGCGAGCGACTGGAAAACCTGGGTGTCGGAGATGGCATGCACATACTCGGGCATGGAGAGGCGCAAGCAGGTGCGGTAGTGCAGCTCGCCACCCATGGCATTGCCCAGGATCACGGCGGTCGATTCCGTGTCGAGCGGCCGGTCAGGATGGCCCGCATCGCGCAGCGCCTCGGCCGCGCACAGCAGAGCCCACTTCTGGCCGTCATCCATAGCGGCCGCCACCGTGGGCGGAATGCGATACTGGGTCGGCTCAAAGGACACACCGCGCACCCAGCCGCCGATCTTGGAATACGTCTTGCCCGGTGCCTTGGGATCAGGGTCGTAGTAGTCGGCCGGATCCCAGCGGTCCAGAGTGACCTCGCTCACCGAATCTCGGCCGGTCAGGACGTTCTGCCAGAAAGCCTTGGCATCGAGCGCATCGGGCAAAATTGCCCCCACGCCGATGACGGCGACGGCTCTCTCGGCCGGATCCCGTGTCGAACGACTCATTTCAACTTCCTCCCGGATATCGAAAACGGAAAACCGGGCGCCCATTGGCCCTCCCCGGTGTCCGAATCAAACGAATAGTTGCGCCGTTAGTCTCTTTCTTGCTGGCTAGGCCCGAGCGGCGTCTTGCTCAACCAAAGCCTTGGCCACTATGTCCATGTCGGCCATCAAACCCTTGGCGCATGCCGTGATGGCACTGGACCGCAGGGCACGCTCGAAGTCGGCAATACCAGCGTCATCCACTGCATCCATGCCACGCACCAGACGAACCGCCAAGCCGAGCCCATCAAGCGCCGCCTCGCGCGCACAGACGCGCGACATGGCTTTAAGGGCCGAGGGTGCGAAGAAGGGCTGATACTTGGGCGCGCTCTGGCCCGCGGCGTAGCGGGAGAAATTGGCCGCGATCTCTGCTCTCGTCATCAGCTCGCCCAGCTCGAAGAGCACATGCTGGTTGCGGGTCAGGCGGCCTACCCGGCAGCGCTCAGTGGTTTCCTGAACGAGATTCACTGCCAAGGCCGCCGCGTCAGCCCCCACATCCGGGTGCTCGCGGTGCAAGGCTTCGAGTGAAGCGGCGATCTTCTTGTAGTACTGGCCGTGGTCCTGCAGATGCTGGCGCCAACGATCCCGCGACACCGTCCACTGCATGATCTCG
>PMJE01000372.1:0-7989 GCA_003157315.1 Myxococcales bacterium
CACCGATGGCACGACCTTCTCGCCGGTGACTCTCAAGACGGGCTACGACGGTACCTGGCAGTGGGGCGCAACCCAGTTGGCTGGCTGGGCGTCGGCGGAGTTCAACGCGGTCACCGCCCGCTACGTGAAACTGCAAGCCACTTCAGCCGTCGGCAACAACGTGAAGATCAACGAGGTCGATGTGGGTGGCCGCCTGGTGGCGCCCGTCGCCCAGTAGCAAGCAAGACTGTCAACCATGTACGCAGCCAGCACGAACTCAGTTTGGAGCCCGCCGCCAGGGCGGCCGCCCCCGCTGGCCGATCGCGTGGGGAGCCCGCCGGCTCTGCCCCCGCGGGGACTTCGGGACGGACAGCCCACCCTGCCCACCCCGCGCGCTTCGCGTGCGCCCTCGCCGGCGGCGTACCATCGCGNNAGGGCATGGGAACCCTCTCAGGGTTCCCATGTCGAATTGACATCCGGCCCCGAGATCGACCACACTTTATTGGTGTCGCTCGCCGAGGACAGCCTGTCCGTGTCCGATGGGCTTGGCAACCGCACGCCGGTTGCTGGGGATGGACATGGACCCCTGACCGCGCTGGCGCGCGAGGCGCTGGGGAATGAACCTGAGAAGGTTCGCCGGTTTCTCGATGGCATTGCCCCCACGATCCGGCGGACTTGCCGCAGCGTCATGGGATGCACCCATCCTGACCTCGAGGATGCCATCCAGGATTCTCTCATCGACCTGGTTCGGGCGCTGCCCCAGTATCGTTTCGAAGCGGACGTGTCGCACTATGCTGCAAAGATCGCCCTGCGCGTAGCCATCGCCGAACGCAGCAAGGACCGTGCTCGCACAGAACATCTGCGCCTCTTCCATCAGAGCCGTGAGTCGCGACCTGCATCGCTGGATCCGGCCGGCATTGTTGCTGACGTTGAGTGCTCCTGGCTCGTCCACCTGATTGTCCGCAAGTTGAGGAGGTCACAGACCGAAGCGGTCCTCTTGCGCTTCTTTTTGGGATGTTCGGTGGAAGAAATTGCCTCGATTACCGGTGTGCCGCTCAACACTGCCAAGACGCGTCTCCGCACCGGAAAGGACAAATTGCGGCGCTGTCTCGAAAAACGGGGCTATTCACCCGAGACTGTGGGGGTGTTTCGATGAATCCTTGCTTGCATCCTGAAGAGGCCATGGACATGGCGCTGGGCGGAACCTTGCCGGCGGCGCAACACCGGGATCTCAACCTGCACCTGGCTGCCTGCGCTGCCTGCGCGGCGCACATGGCGGCGGCCCAGCAGACGCGAGCGGCATTGGCGGAACAGCCCCAAGACCAGCTGCTGGATCGGCAGGCCGTGGAAAGAGCCATGACTGGGCTTTTCCCGCCCCGCTTTGCTCGGCTTAGGTACCGACGAGCTTTCCGGCTCGGGTTCGCGCTGGCAGGGCTGCTCTTGGCCGGCGGCATGGCAGGTGCCACCCTCTGGCGCTTGCACCGATCGTCCCCGGTTCCCCTGCTCCTCCCGGAGCCATCCGGAGCAACCATCCAGGCTGCCCCCGCCGCAAGCCGGGCCGTGCCCAGCCCTGCTGCCGAGCCTGCGCCCTTGTCTGACGAACCGGCCTTGCAGCGATCCTCGCGAGCACAGCCGTCGGCAGCCGTGTTGTTTGCACAAGCGCTCGCTCTGCGTGGCGAGGGCAAGGTCGACGCCGCCATTGCAGCTCATCTGAGGCTGCAGCGCTTATATCCGGCGGCGCGCGAGACGCGGGTGTCGCTTGCTCTTGCCGGGCGGCTGCTGCTTGAAAGGGGCTCGTCCGAGCAGGCGCTGGCCCAGTTCAATCAATACCTGGCTCAGCCCGGAGACATTGCGGAAGAGGCGTTGGTGGGACGTGCTACGGCGCTCGGACGTCTCGGCCGCTCTGCCACCGAAGCCGCGGCTTGGCGAGACGTGCTCGAACGTTATCCGGGATCGATCTACGCGGCCCACGCAGAGAAGCGGCTGTCCGCCCTGGCCGAGAAACCGCGTGCCGCGGCGGAGTCGGGGTCTGACCGGCGGCACTAGCCTATCCATTTGTGCCCGGGACCCGACTCAGATCGGGTATTGTTAGTCGAAGATTGTCTTCCGGGCTGCGCATCCTCGTCCTGTTCCTCGCGACCAGCATACTGGGCGGGCGGCCGCTTTTTGCCATGCCGCCTGCACAGGGCGAGGTGAAGGTAGTGGTTGCGGGCAGCGATCGCGCCTTCGCGGCACTCACGAAATCGTTGACCGAGTCTCTGTCCTTCATCGCAGTCACGCCGCAATTTGAGCGAGTGGCGACCGTGGACCCACACAGTGTTTCGCAGAGTCATCTCCCCGTGAAGGAGATCTTCGCCCGCTTGTGGATCGACGCTGCGGCGGACTACGATGTCACCCTGTACATCACAGACGCTGCCACAGAGCGCGTGTTCGTTCGGCGCATTGGCCTGGACCATGGCCTGGACAAGGTGGCAGTCGAGAGCCTGGCGCTTGTGGTCCAGAGCTCGCTGGAAGCCCTGTTGGCGGGAAAGCTCATCGGCGTGACCCGCAACGACTATGAGCAATCGCTCCAAGTCGCTGCCCCACGGCCAGTCCCACAGCAGGCTGCGGCGCCGACGCCGCACCCGAATGATGCGCACGATGTTCGGCCGCGCAGTTGGCAGCTTTGGGCTGGCTATGAACTGCAGGGGTGGGATGGCTCAACCGTGCGCCATGAGGCGGCGCTCGGCCTCGAGTATGAGCGGTGGAGATTGCGCTTTGGAGTGGACCTCTACGGCACCTGGCCAATCCAATTTCACAACGGGGACTTGGGAGCTGAGCTGTTCAGCAATGGGATTCGGCTGGGCGTGTCGCGCCCATTGGCGCTCCCGCACCAACTACGCTTTGTCCCCGGCCTTGGCTTTGCCATGGAGCTGACTCGCGTACGCCCAGAACTAGACAGTCCCAACGCGCAGCCGGCGTCCCCGTACTTCGCGTTTGACCCGGCGATACGTGCGGTTGTGGGCATCGAGCGGTCTTGGGGCCGCTGGTCGTTGCGCGGAATTCTGGGCGTGGATTTCACGCTTCGTCCGGTGAACTACTACGTGGTCACCAGCCCCGCCGAAACCGAGGTAGTGCGGACGCCTTGGCGTGAGCGGCCCTTCGCGGCCATCATCCTGGCAGCTCGGCTTTGAAGATTCGTATTTACCGCCGAGCTTCGTAGATCTTTATTGGTCCGCCGCCACGGCGCGAATCGAAGACGATGTGGCTGCCATCGTTTGATAGCCAGGGATCACTGTCGTCGTTGACATTCAGTTCCGTGGCCGGCTTGGGGACCGAAAACGCATCAGTCACCGTGGCACGAGTCGCATAGAAGAGCGAGTTTGCTGTGTTCAAACGTCGTGACGCAAAGACGATGCTGGTTCCATCTCGGTAGAGCGCCGGATCCCAATCGAATTGAGAGGAATTCAATTCAGTGAGCGAATAGGGCGTGCCCCACTGCGCCGTTGTCGACGAGCGGGTGGTTGCGTAGAGATCCCAGTCCGAGCCGTGCAAGGAAGCAAAGACCATGAGCAATTGATCATGAGACAGCGTGGGTGCCAGATCCGTATCGCCACCGACAAAGTCGGTTACCGGCACCGGCGGATCCCAGGAAGCCGCACGTGTCGCACGGTGGGAAACCCAGAGGTGCTCGCCGGCAGAACCTCCGGCACGGTCACTCGCCAGGTAGATGGTGAGCCCGTCGGCTGACACCTCCGGTGTTTCATCCAGGGAGTCGCTCGACAGCTCAGCAACCTGACTCGGCGCCAGCCACTGGGCCGAGCTGCTGGCTCGTTTAACTACCCAAATGTCCCAGTCGGTATTGGGATTCGACGAGAAGTAGAGTTCCAGCTCGTCGGCCGTCAGGGTTGGATCGGCTTGGCTCGCGGGGGTACTCGCGAGCGGGGGAAAAAGGCTCACGCTGCCAAAGGGGACCCAGACTTCCGCCACGGCATCCGTCTCACCGGCCGACGTATCTTGGCTGCCTGGCAGCCCATCGACCGGCCCATCGGTCAGCCCATCTACGAAAGAATCCGGCGCTGTGCCTGCTTCAGCCTGAGGCGCGCCCAAGCTACCCAGCGAACGTTGATCCGCGCCGCACCCGTACGCCGCCAATGCGGCGAACCAGGCAGCTAGCAGAGAGGGCCAGACCTTTTTCATGCACACGCAGCTTAGCCCAGCGCCAGGGCGCCGCCAACACGACCGATGAGACTCGCCCTGGAATCACTCCCTTCAGTGAATGGTGATTTACCGCTACGCGTTGCCGTCGCCGCAGTTCTCGCGGCCGACAGCCACTCAAGAAGAATAACTAGCGCACAAAATAGCTAGACCCGAAATGCCCCTGCCGCGCTCCCTGTATCCGTAAGCGCAGATTTCGCTCGCTCCTCATGCGCTGCAATCGACGCACCCTCGAAGAAAGACCGAAGAATGCAATCTGCAAGCGCCCTTCATTTTCACGCAGGTGCCTGGCACTGGCAAGAAGAGCTCATCCTTGTGCAGGTGCCTGGCACTGGCAGAAAGGGATCGAAAAATGCAATCCACTAGAGCCGTGGCAAATGCGTTTGCGCGTCTGCGAAGTTCAATCGCGATAGCCTCCCAGGTTTGGCATTGCTCGCGTTCCTCATACTGACCTGTCGTCTTCGAAAAAGGAGCTAGCACCAATGAGTTCAATACGAACGCTTGTCAGGTTGTTTGCAGCGATGTTTTTCGTGGGCATCCCATCGCACGCCCTCGCCAAGACCCTAATCGACTACTTCCAGCCGACACCAATTGTTTGTCCGTTGACATCAAGTACGTGGGGTGCTGCCGGAGTTCTTCCCCGTGATACCTGCAATGGCCTCGAAGACTCGACCAACAAGCAGTACCAGTATTGGGATGGAAAGGTCCTGAAAGGCCCAGACGGCAAGTATCACATGTATGCCGGCCAGTGGCCGCAAAGCAAGGGCTTTTCCGACTGGCCCAATTCGGTGATTGCGGAGGCGGTCAGCAACGGAACGGTCATAGGATCATATGTTCTTAGCGCGACCACTCCTTTCACTGGAAAGGAGCAGAATGTCACCGGCGCGGTCCTTCACGATGGCAGCTATGCCCTTCTCGACAGTTTGGGCAATGGTGGTACGGGCAATATCTATACTTCCACCTCGCTTAACGATCCATGGACGGCGAAAGGGCAGTTCCAGATTACCGGCGGTTCCACTTCGACGCAAACAACGGAAAACCTGACCATCTGGGCAAATGCTGACGGCAGCTTCGAGATCATGAGCCGGAGTTTCCAGGAGATGGTCAGCACCAGCAACATCCTTGGGCCGTACACAATCAAAGCGACGGTTCCGAGCCTGCAAAGCCAGGGCTATGAAGATCCGGTAATCTGGTGCAGCGGTGGCCAATACCATCTGGTTGCCAACGACTATAATGCTCGAAAAGCGAATCACTACACGTCAACTGACGGTATCAACAATTGGAAGAGCATGGGCCTGGCCTACGATCCGACCAGTGATTTCGTGCGCTATACCGACGGGACCGTCAACCACTGGTACAAGATGGAGCGGGCAGGTGTGGTGATGGAGAATGGCCATGTTACGGCCTTTACCTTCGCGGTCATCGATGTCGACAAGACCTTGGACGTGGCAAACGATACCCACGGGACAAAGATCATCGTTGTTCCGTTTGACGGCGTAGCTTTCGATTCGGAAAACCCAGGGCCGGGAAGCGCAGCCTGCCCGGCTGACTCTGGCAGCCCAGCCGACGCAGGCCAGGCGGGTGGTTCAGGTGGAAGCGGTGGATCATCGGGAAGCGGTGGTAGCACGGGAACTGGCGGCAGGACTGCAACCGACGGCGCTGCTGGCAGCGGCGGCAAGACAGGAGCGGACGGCGCTGCGGGAACCGGCGGCGCTAGCACGGGAGCAGGCGGCGTCGGGGGAACTGGCGGCAGGACGGCAAACGGCGGGTACACGGCGACGGGTGGAGCAGGGGCAAGCGGTGGTGCAACCGGAGCCGGCGGCACGACACCCGCTGGTGGAACGACGGCAAGCGGCGGCGCTGCCCCAACCGGCGGCAGGCCGGGAACGGGTGGCATGGGTGCAGCAGCGAGCAGCGGTGGTGTGCTCGCCTCCGGCGGCAGTGTGGGAACTGGCGGCAGCGTCGCGACCGGTGGAGTAGTCGGATCTGGCGGATCGCCTGGAAGCGGGGGCACGCGCGCCACCAGCCCAGGTGGCGCCGGGGGCAGTGCAGCCACTGGCGGTACTTCAGAATCCAGTGCGACTGGAGGCACGACAGGCACCAGCGTGGCGACGCAGGAAAGCGGCGGCTGCTCCTGTCGCGTGGCCGAGGGCCGGAGAGCCGGCCACCCGGGGCTCGGGTTGCTTGCATTTGCCATGTTGGCACTTGGTCTTCGAAGAAGGAAGGTGTGCAACAGCAGCTACGTCATCACGCGCGACGTGATGCCCAATCTCAAGTAGATCACTCGGGAAGCAAGCCGGTTGGACCGATGCGCTTGCTGCTGATGGCACAATCGTCGACGTAGAGGATTGCCGGTTCCGGGGTCACAGCATCTCCGACGCTCACCACGTCCCATGCAACCCACGACGTCAGTCCGGTGGTGCCTTGCCAATCCAGGATCTGCTGGTCATTCAGCCAAAGCGTCAAGTGGCCTGTGGAGTCGCTAGCGTCTCGATAAAAAGCCTCGATTTGAAACCAGGCTCCGACCGGGACCGTGGGGGACTGAGGCACATCCAGCGGCAAATCCCCATTTCGATGGTCGTACAGCCGCAGAGACATTCCCCCGGTTGCTGGGCTGGTCAAGTTCACGTCGAACAGCTCGCCTTCGCTCGGCGGATCGCCAAGCTCAGCGCGGAACTTCATGATTACCCAGTACTTGCCAACGGAGACGCTCTGCGGCAGATAATACCAGGCACTGTAGTAGGCCTGGCTGGGTAGACCCCCGTTTTGCACGAGGCTGGCACCGAGCCCCGCGGTATTTTCCGCTGTGGCGCTGATGGTGAGCTTCGCCGCGAAGGTGCCCTGGTGTGCCTGTTCGCTCGACACCTCTATGGTGTTCGGCTGATTCGGCGTGTTGGGCGACGGCACCGGGCCGGCGGCGCCGTGACCGAAAGGAACATTCGTCCATTCGGGGAAGCTGTTTCCCCCGACCTCGAAACGCGAGGTCCACAGGTCAGAGCCGACATCCAGGTCCTGGCCGCAGCCCGAAACCAGCGCCAGGCACCACACGGCCAACGAAAACCTATTCCGCATTGCTTTTGGTCTCATCGCATACCCCACGAGGCGCCCGCACAGGCGCCCATCCAAACATAGGGGGTCCGACCGGCCAAACCTTCAGGCCGGGCGGACACCGAGGGTGGATCCGGTAGGAACTCGACTTGCAGCGAAACGAATGGCGTGAGCCCAGCCCGCCGTGCCAGGCGCGCCCCCAGGCCGACACGGCCACCTAGTTCCATTCCGATCGGGGATCTTGCGATGTACAGATCAAGCCCTCGCTCGGACAGCAGGGCAAACGCAAGCCCGACCTCGCCATATAGATCGATCCGCGAGCCCGACAGGGTCGCGCGGACCCCGAGGTCCACGGGCAATCTCCACTGCCGGAGGCGCACGCCGCCGATGCTCGTGTCTGCCGGCCAGAGCGCAGCCGCTCCCAGCACCGGAACAAGACGGCCTCGGCCCAGGGTGAGCCGGAGAGCGCCTCCCCAGTGCGCCGCGAGATGTTCACCGTCCAGCCCGGTGATCAAGGCGGGGCCGAGCTCGATGCGGACGAGTGGCTGGGGCGGGAGAGTAGGGATGGCCTTGGTTGCGGCAGGGACAGGCGGCACTGGCGCCGGCGGGGTTGAACAAGGCGGCCGCTCGCAAAGCCCGGCCTCGAGCAGCGCCGCTGGATCAATGATCAACGCAACGAAAAGTGCCGCAACCTTGGCCCGGTACGCACAGTCCCTGGCTTCCTCTCGATACTCGCGAGACTTCTCGACCAGGGAGATGCGAAAC
>PMJE01000372.1:8041-8484 GCA_003157315.1 Myxococcales bacterium
GCAAGCAATATTGCTGCGATGACGCATGACCTCTGGTGCCAAGGTACCCACACGTATGCACGATATCCGAAGGTAGGTTCATGGATCGAGTCATTCTGTTGAAGCGCTGCATGGGCGGGACAACTTATCCGTGAAGCAATCACCCCTCGTACGCCCTACAAGAGCTAGGTGCATTCTGTAGTATCCTTACAGGCTCAGATGGGCCAAGCGTGTCTAGACGACATTGGCCGCCGGCGAGGTACGTCCGGCGGCGGCGGCTTTGAGAGCATCTACAATGAGTGGTTCGCGGAGATCTGCTGTTGGATCCGGGCGCTGGGCGGGCCAGATGCCGATCGCGACGACATTGCCCAAGAGGTTTTTCTGGTGGTACGCCGCCGGCTTGACTCTTTTGACGGCGCCAACCTGGCGGGCTGGCTCTATCGCATCACACAGCGGCAGGTGAG
>PMJE01000089.1 GCA_003157315.1 Myxococcales bacterium
CGCTCCATGCGCACCAGGCCGATGCGGTACTGGTTCTCCATCAACTCGCCCACTGCCCGCACGCGCCGGTTGCCCAAATGGTCGATGTCATCGATCTGGCCCTTGCCATTCTTGAGATCGATGAGATAGCGGACGGTCTCGAGAATGTCGCGCTTGGTGAGAACCGTGTTGTCGAGAGCCTCGTCCAGCTTGAACTTGTAATTCAACTTCAGTCGACCGACCTTCGACAGGTCGTAGCGTTCCGGGTTGAAGAAGAGGTTCTTGAACAGGTTGTTCGCGGTCTCTACCGTGGGCGGATCACCTGGCCGCAGCCGCCGGTAGATCTCCATGATGCCCTCATCGGGACTCTGCAGCTTGTCGGCAATCAGGGTGTCGCGCAAGAACGACCCGACGTTCAGATTGTCGATGAAAAGAACCGTGAACTGGCCAATACCGTGCTCACGCAGTTCGTCCAGCTTGGATTCGGTCACTTCCTCATTGCACTGGAGAATGACCTCGCCCGTGGTTTCGTCGATCACGTCGGTCGCTGCCACCTTGCCTACCAGTTCAGACACCTCGACCGGTAGCCGCTCAATATTCGAATCCTTGAGCTTCTTGATGGCCAGCTTGGTGAACTTCCGGTTCTTCTTGACCAGGATCTCACGCGATTCCGGATGGCGCACGTCACGCGTCGCCCGCTGCCCAGGCAACAGATCGTACTCCACCGACTTCGAGTACTTCTTGCCCGGCTCGAGGAATATCTGCTCGGTGTCGTAGTAGTAGTTGAGCAATTCCTCGGTGGAATAGCCGAGCGCGCGCAGCAAGACCGTCGCGTGCAGCTTGCGGCGCCGGTCGATGCGAACATAGAGCAGGTCCTTTGGGTCAAACTCGAAGTCGAGCCAAGAACCACGGTAGGGGATCACCCGGGCGCTGTAGAGGAGCTTGCCAGAGGAGTGCGTCTTCCCCTTGTCATGGTCGTAAAACACGCCAGGGCTGCGGTGGAGCTGGCTGACCACCACCCGCTCGGTACCGTTGATGATAAAGGTCCCATTGTCGGTCATCAGTGGGATCTCGCCGAAGAACACTTCCTGCTCCTTGACGTCGCGAATCGACTGGGAGCCGGTCTCTTCATTGGTGTCCCACACGACCAAACGCACCGTCACCTTGATCGGCGCGGCAAAGGTCATGCCCCGCTGCCGGCACTCGTCCACATCGTACTTGGGCTTGTCGAGCGTGTAGCTCACGAACTCGATGGACGAGGTCTCCGAGAAGTCCTTGATGGGAAAGACGCTCTTGAACACGCCCTGCAACCCCACATCCTCACGCTGTTCCGCCGGCACATCCTTCTGCAGAAATTTCTCGTAGCTCTGCTTCTGGATGTCGATGAGGTTTGGGATGTCGATGATCTTCGCGATCTTTGCGAAGCTCTTACGTGCTCGGAAATTATTCTGGATCTGAGACGCCATGCGTTCTCCCCTGTTCGTTCGTCAATGGCGAACGCTGCACAGTCGAATACCCGGAGGCGCACTTGCGCCCCCGGTAACCAGGTACTTTTGCTTGTCGACCGATAGTCGACCGTAGATTGTCAACTGCCGACGTGCCTACTTGATTTCGATCTTTGCGCCGGCCTCTTCGAGCTTCTTCTTCATGGTCTCGGCGTCGGCCTTTGACACGCCTTCCTTAACGGTCTTCGGGGCGCCGTCCACTAGATCCTTGGCTTCTTTGAGACCGAGCTGAGTCAGCTCGCGTACCACTTTGATGACCTCAATCTTCTTTGCGCCGACCTCCTTGAGGATGACGGTNNTCCTTGGTAAGAGCAGCCAAGTCCATCACGGACATCTTGGACAGAAAGTCAACTACTTGCTCCTTGCTCACATCGGCCATTTCCGGATCTCCTTGTCTGGTTGCAAATCGTTCTTCTCGAAACTCGCGCCGCACTATTCGCGGCAAACTACTTTTTCTCGGCCTCCTTCAACGCCTCCTCGCGCGCTGCGAGCAGATACGCGAAATTCTGCGGTGCCGCCTGCAGCAGGCGCAGAAAGCTCTGTGGAACGGCCAGCAGAGTGGCCAAGAACATGCCGCGCATTTCGGGCTTGCCCGGTAGCGCCGAAAGGCTCGCCACGCCCTTCGCNNCCCTTGGCCACTTTGGTCGCCACCTTGGCGGGCGCCGAGGGATCCTCGAACGAGTAGGCGATAGCGGTAGGCCCGGCCAGCAATGGCTCCAGCACCGCCATGGGGGTTCCCTTGGCAGCCTGGCCGAGCAGCGTGTTCTTGACCACCCGGTATTCACAACCGGCGGCGCGGAATTCCCGCCGCAACTTGGTGTCGCTTTCGACAGACAGGCCGCGGAAATCCGCCAGAACCAGGCTCTGCGCTCGCGCCAGCTTGTCCTTGAGCGCGCTGATGTTGGTCTTCTTCTCTGTGCTGTTCACGACGAGTCTCCTCGACTTACTTGGCGGCGAATTCAGCGACCAGGGGGGCGACATCCACTTTGATGCCAGGGCCCATCGTCGTGGCCAACGTGACCGACTTCATGTACGTACCCTTGGCCGAGGCCGGCTTGAGCTTGAGCAGCGTCTCGACCATTACCCGCGCATTGTCGAGCAGCTTGTCGCCGCCGAAAGACACCTTGCCGATGCGAGCATGCACGATGCCAGCCTTCTCCACCCGGAACTCGACACGGCCGGCCTTGAGCTCACGCACCGCCTTGGCAACATCAGCGGTGACCGTGCCCACCTTCGGGTTGGGCATGAGACCCTTGGGGCCGAGCACACGACCCAGCCTTCCCACCAGGCCCATCATGTCTGGGGTCGCCACCATGGAGTCGAAATCGGTCCAGCTCTCCTTCTGAATCTTCTCGACCAGATCCTCGGCACCCACGAAATCCGCACCCGCATCCTGGGCTTCCTTGGCCTTGTCGCCCTTGGCCACCACCGCGACCCTAAGCGTCTTTCCGGTTCCGTGGGGCAGGACGATGGCGCCGCGGACCATCTGATCGGCGTGCTTGGGATCGACGCCCAAGCGCACTGCAATGTCCACACTCTCGTCGAACTTTGCCACCTTGGTCTCCGGCAGCAGCTTGCACGCGTCGGGCAGCGGGTAGCGTTTTGTGCGGTCCACTTTGGAAGCCGCCTTGGCGTATTTCTTTCCATTCTTGGGCATGATTTCCTGCTTTCGGCCTTCTTCAGCCTTCCACCTCAACGCCCATGGCGCGCGCGGTTCCGGCAATGGTCCGCATGGCTGCCTCGACGTCGGTGGTATTTAGGTCCGGGAGCTTCGTGGTAGCGATCTCCCGGAGTTGTTTCTTGGAAAGCTTGGCGACTTTGGTCTTGTTGGGTTCCTTGGAACCCGAGCCCGGCTTCTTCTGCGTGGCGAGTCCCACCGCCTTCTTGATGAGAATGGCCGCCGGTGGCGTCTTAGTGATGAAGGTGAACGAGCGATCCGAGAACACCGTGATCAGGACGGGAATGGTCACTTCGTCCTTGGCCTGTGCCTGCGTGCGGGCGTTGAACTGCTTGCAGAAGTCCATGATATTCACGCCGTGCTGGCCGAGGGCGGGGCCGACGGGCGGTGCCGGATTCGCTTTGCCGGCGGGAATCTGCAGCTTGATGTAACCAGTTACTTTCTTCATGGCTCTGCCTTAACGACTCATACCTTTTCGACTTGAGCAAAATCCAGTTCGACCGGGGTGGCCCGGCCGAAGATGGAGAGGTTCACGCGCAGTTTCTGCTTCTCGGCCTTCACCTCGACCACCACTCCGGTGAAGTTGGCAAAGGGTCCTTCGACCACCCGAACATTGTCGCTTTCCTTGAAGCTCTCGCGCGGCCGTGGACGCGTAGCACCCTCGGTCATGGCGGTGTTGATGTTCTGAATCTCGGTTTCCTTGACCGGCTGAGGATTCATTCCGCCCAAGAATCCGGTAATGCGCGGCGTGTTCTTGACCAGATGAAAGGTTTCCTGGTCGAGATCCATCTGCACGAACATATAGCCGGGGAAGAACTTTCGGGTGGTGGAACGCTTCTGGCCCTTCACCAGTTCCACAACCGTGTCGGTCGGGATCAGGACCTCGCCGAACTTGGCCACCAACCCGGCCTGCCGCACCCGATCGAGCAGCGACAAACGAGCCTTGTTCTCGTGTCCCGA
>PMJE01000234.1 GCA_003157315.1 Myxococcales bacterium
TCTCGCCCTTTGCGCATCATGTCTTCGACCGTGTCGCGATGAGAGACGCGGCACACGTCCTGCTCGATGATGGGTCCTTGGTCCAAGTCCGCAGTCACGTAGTGAGCGGTGGCACCGATGACCTTCACCCCTCGCTGTTGGGCCTGGTGATACGGCCGCGCGCCTGCGAAGGCGGGTAGGAACGAGTGGTGGATGTTGATGACGCGTCCCCGCCACCGCTCTACAAACGCGGGCGACAGGATCTGCATGTAGCGCGCGAGCACCACTAGGTCGATGTGCAACTCGTCCAGCAGCTCCAGTTGTTTGGCCTCGGCTGCCGCTTTCTGGTCTCGCTCCACCGGAATCACCGCCAGAGGCACGCCAAAATGCCGGCAAACATCGGCCAGCGTGTCGTGGTTCGAGATTACCCTGACGATTTCACCACCCAGATCCCCCAATTGCTGGCAGAGCATTAGGTCGTACAGACAATGCGAAGACTTGCTGACCATCACCGCGACCCGCGGCTGCACGTCTGAGAAGGTCAGTTCCCAGCGCAGGTCGAACTGGCGGGCAAGCGCCTCAATCCCAGCCTGGGTTGCTTGGCGGTCGAGATGAAACCCGCTCAGGTCCCAAAGCAGGCGCATGAAGAACTCGCCGCTCTCGCTCTCCGCGTGTTGGTCGGCGTCCAGGATGTTGCCGCCGTGTTGAAAGACGAAATTTGACAGCGCCGCGACCAAACCGGTGCGGTCCCGGCAGGTGACCAGCAGAGTAGCGGTGAGAGATGGAGCAGCGGCCATGACGATGTCGGACTAGAGATTACACAATCCAAGCCACTGCTGGCGATTCAACTGCTGCGGGAGCGGCTTACGGGAACCCATGCTTCCGTCATCGGCCGCAGACGGGTCGTCGGCCAACTACTCGAGCTCGTTGACTACATATGGCTGGACAGACCCGCTCACGTCGCCGTTGGTGTTGACGCCTCCATATCGAAAGAACTCGGCCACCACGGAATCACAGTCAAGATTGCCTCGGGAGTAGGCGGTGAACGCGGAATTGGTCCCCTCGCCTTGCCCGGAATACCCCGGCATATAGGTATGCGCGTCGGGAATTGAGAACTTGAGGGCCAGCCAAACTGGGTCGCTCCCCCAGACCGCCGCGCCGCCCGGACAGCGCCCCCCTGTCAGGTCGCAACAATCGGTGTGCGCGGAGTGGGCCAACTCCCAGGCCCCAGAAGGGCCAGGGAATTGCCGGGGCACGACCGCGCCCGCGCCGGCACTGAAGTCCGTCATATAATAGGTGACGGACCCTGCCCATTCCTTGTTGAGAAACCCCATGGCCTCAGCAGTGCGCGATTTTCTGAGGTACTTGGTGAAGGCAGGTATGGCGACTGCGGCAAGGATACCGATGATTGCCACTACGATCATCAGTTCCACTAGAGTGAATCCGCTGCTTTTCTTGTTTCGCATGACTACCCGCTAGGGATTACTGCATTCCCCGTGCCACGGCGCGAGAAGAAGCTACTAGTCTCCCTAACTACCTGCAAACCATGGGAAATGGAGCCGCTTCTGGTTGCCGCAAGACCCCAGTGGGGCGACCCTTTTTCGTCCTTGTGACGAAAGTTTTCCCGACGGAGAGACGAAACGCGTCCCAACGGAAAAGGGGGACTTGGTCAACCCCTTGCGGGTTGAATCCAATCCCCCTGTTCTGCGCAGCCAGACTGCGCCAGGTAGGCCCTATTGCTTAGATGTCGGCGCCACTGTCCACGGTGGCGCTTCCTGAGTCGACTTCAACGTCCGCGATCATGGCATCAACTGCAGTCTCAACGTCGACGGCGGTATCAAGAGTCACGATCGTATCTGGGGTAGCATCAACAATGACGGCCACGAGTACGTCATTAGCAGCATCGAGAGCCGCATCAGGAGTGAGAGCCGGGGGGACATCAAGGCCAGTGCTTGGAGCATCAGGGGTTCCCGGGGCATCAGGAGTGACACTCGTGATAACGTCATGGCCGATAGCATCAGGAGTGATGCTCGGGCCGGTCTCACTGCCAGCCGCGGGGGCGTCAGGCGGAAGGGTCTGGCCATCGGCAGCGCCATCGTGATTTGCAGGGCCAGTGTCAGGAGAAATGGCACCGGTTTCCGCCCCAACCGCGACGTCAGTAGGCAGGGACACAACGTCCGTCGGCGCGGCATCACCCGGAGTGGGGATCACGGTATCGACCGCGGCGTCAGCCGGGAGGGTGATCACATCCGGCTGCCCTGCCTCGGGTCCGACCTGGGCAACCACATCGGTCTTCACAACGTCCGGTGCGCCCGAATCAAGCGCAGGATGCCCATCGGGGCTGGCATCGACCGGGGTCGTGCTGCTGCTCCCGCAGCCAACCAGCGCAAGGGACATCGCAAATACTGTTACTGTAAATTTTCTCGTCATAGCCTTATCTCCTGGGTTGTTCTCGTCTAGCTAAGCCTCTCGGGCCCAGTACATTACTCGAATCTGAAATAAATGGAACAAAATTTAGCGCTGGTTCTGGGACCAGCCCATGACGCTCCGAGCAAATTATTGCGCAACGGTCATTAGCAAGAGTACTGCGGACATGCAAGAAGATTCTGACCAAGACGACGCAGAGCGCCTTCTGGCAAGCAGCGTCATCGACGGCCTAGTGGCAGTTGGTGGAGCAGTGACCCCGGAGAGCTTGCTGCGCGCATATCGGGCGGGAGTGTTTCCTTGGTCTTCGGATCCGATGGTGACATGGTGGTCTCCCGATCCCCGCGCCATCTTCGAGATGGAACGCTTTCGACCATCCAGGAGCTTGCGCAAACGCATCCGCCGAGCGGGATGGACCTTCACGGTTGACCGCGATTTTGAGGGCGTGATGTGCCAGTGCGCTGAGCCCACACCGAGCCGGCCGACAACCTGGATCACAGGCGATTTCGTCGCCGCGTACACGGAACTTCACCGGCGCGGCGCCGCTCACAGCGTCGAGGTCTACCAGGAGGAAGAGCTGGTGGGCGGGCTTTACGGTGTGAGCATCGGGGGCTTCTTCGGAGGCGAATCGATGTTCCATCGCAGGCCAGATGCTTCGAAGGCAGCACTCGCACACCTCGTCCAGCACCTGCGCCAGCGCGGATTCGTGTTGCTGGACGCCCAGGTGCCCAATCCGCATCTGACCAGCCTGGGCGCGGTCGCGATCTCGCGCGACGAGTACCTCGCGCGTCTGCGCCACGCCATGGCCCTTCCGGTCGTGTTCTGATCGTGCTGCGGGAGATGCTCGGCTAATATGGGTCCCACTATGTTCCTGTGGCGGAATGCCTGTGTCGCGTGGGGAGCCCGCCGGCCCTTCGGGACGGACAGCCCACCCTGCCCGCCCCGCGCGCTTCGCGCGCGCCCTCGCCGGTGGCGCACAATCGCGGGTCCCATGTTGATAGTCGCTCCAGCGATCGCGAGCGCGGCTTCGTGGGCACTGGTTGCTTGCGCCAAGCCGACCGTCCGGCCAGCGCAAGCTCCCCCAGCCGCCAAGCTTCACCTCAGGGTCGTGCGCACTTTTCCGCACGATCCCCGTGCGTTCACCCAAGGCCTGCTTTTTTTCGAGGGCAAGTTCTATGAAAGCACTGGCCTCCTCGGGCGCTCGTCGTTGCGCCGGGTGGATCCGGACAGCGGCGTGGTCGAGCGCGGGGTCGACTTGCCAGCGGATCTCTTCGGCGAGGGACTGGCGCGAGTCGGCGGCCGCCTGTTTCAACTCACCTGGCAGAACAGGCGCGTGCTGGTCTGGAACCTGGCGACCCTGCGCAAGGAAAGGGAGATTTCCTACCAGGGCGAGGGGTGGGGCCTGTGTTTCGACGGTCGTCATCTGATCATGAGCGACGGCAGCGACACGCTCGCGTTGCGCGATCCCGATAGCTTCGCCAGGGTGGGTGAGATCGTGGTCCGCCGTGCCGGACGGCCGGTGCGCAACCTCAATGAACTCGAATGCGTGGAGGGCGTCGTCTACGCCAACGTATGGCAAGACAATCACATCGCGCGCATCGATCCGCACACCGGAGAGGTGACGGGATGGATTGACGCCTCCGGCCTGCTCGCGCCCGAAGAGGCTGGTGCTGCCGACGTGCTCAACGGAATCGCATATTTGCCTGCCACCGGGCATTTCGTGGTCACCGGCAAGCTGTGGCCGCGGGTTTTCGAGGTGGAAGTTGTGCCGGATGCGTCGCCGGCAGCCAAGTGATGGTGGGGCGGCGGATTTGCTCTAGGTGCACGCACGCGACCTGGTAGGTTGTTTCCTCATGAGCTTGCGAGTCTTTCTTGCGATGGCACTTGCGGTGCTCGTTCTCTCGGGTGCGCGCCCCGCACGCGCCGAGC
Organism: Myxococcales bacterium; assembly: GCA_003157315.1. The sequence continues at coordinate 4,333 of PMJE01000234.1, forward strand.
CGGCAGAGGACCTGACTATCTTCGTTCTCACTTTCGGTCCCGGCGATCATCCGTTCTTCAAGTTCGGGCACAATGCCATCCTGGTGCAGCCCAAAGATGAGAGCGGGCTGGTCTACAACTTCGGCACCTTCCAGTTCGATTCGGCCGCGCTAATTCCGAAGTTCTTGCGTGGCCGCTTCAAGTACTGGCTGTCGGTGTCGGGCATGGAAGCGACCTTCGCGTCGTATGTTTCCGACAATCGAACGATCGAGACCCAGGAACTGGATCTGACGCCCGCACAGAAGACGGTCTTGTGGCAGAGCCTACGCGACAATGCGCGTCCCGAGAATCGAGAGTACCTCTACGACTACTTTCGGGACAACTGTTCGACCCGCGTGCGCGATGCCATCGATCGCGTGGTGGACGGCCGGGTCCGGCAGGCGGGCCAACGGCCGGCGGCCATGACCTTCCGAGCAGACGCGCTTCGCATGACGGCGGATTTCTTCCCCGAGTATCTCGGACTGGACTTGGGGCTGGGACGGCCGACCGACGCCCCCATTACCCTGTGGGACGAGGCGTTTCTGCCGGAGCGAATGCGCGATCTTCTGCGCGTGGTTCGCATCCCGGGAGAATCGGGCGACAGGCCGCTGGTCAGGGCTGAGCGGACCCTGTTCGCCGCGCGCCGGCCGCCCAAGCCGGATCGTCCGCCCAATTGGACCTGGTATTTTCTTGCCGCCGGGCTTGCGCTCGGTGCGTCCTTGGCGGGGCTCGGCCGGCTTGGCTGCAAGCAATCAGTCGCACGCGTCGGACTGGGTATTGCCAGCAGCTTGCTGGGACTGGTGTTCGGCGTTTTGGGTTTCATCCTGCTTTCCTTCTGGCTATTCACCGACCACAAGGCTGCCTATGCCAATGCCAACATCCTATTGCTTGCGCCCTGGTCGGTACTGCTTGCCGGCTACGGAGTTGGGGCAGCGCTGGGACGGCCGGCAGCCCTGCGCAAGGCGTTCTGGATAGTCGCGGCAGCTGCCAGCTTTGCCGCTATCGACGTGCTTGCCAAGCTCATTCCTGGGCTGTCGCAAGACAACTTGGCCATAGGCGCCTTTCTGCTACCAGTTTGGCTTGGATTGGCTGCGGGGTTTCGCTACCTAATGCGTTGTGACTAGCATTGGGCCAGGCGCGCAATGAAGACTCTGTGGGGAATCGTGTGTATTTTCGTGCTAGCTTACTATTTTACCCACGGCGAAGAGGATCGTGGCGTGGTTTCGATGGTTTCGTGGCTGCTAGCCTGCGCTTAGTTATTTTGATCGCCCCAGAGCGGCCGTCCGCTCGACATCGGAGGTAGCCCATGCCCGCGACCGAGGACTCTGTACTCACCTCGCTCAATGAATTGCGCAGGCTCAGAAAAGAGCGGCGAAAGAAAGGCCACTCTGCCCGTGGTGCAGGGGGAAACTCCGGTTCGCAGAAGCCAGCGGCTGCCGCGTATGACCGCATGGGAGATCAGGTCACACCGCCGCCGCGGTCAGACGTCGGAGCGAAAGGGGTGCGGGCAGCGGCCGTGCAGGGCGGAATGGAGTCGGCGGCCAGGGCCGCATCGGTTGGCCACGGTTTCGCAGGACCGGCGGCGGCCACCTGGGATGCCCCCGTGGATCCGGCGGCGTTTGCCCGCATGGCACAGCCCAAGTCGTCAGCCAAGCCGGCAATTGTCGTGGCTGTCGTGCTTCTGGCGGCGGCCGGCGCTGGCTACATGAAACTACAAAGCGACACGCAGGCTTTGCTCGACGAGAAGAACGCCAATATCCGGCGTGTCGAGGACGCGCGGGCGCAGGCCGTGGAAGCTGCGGCTCAGGCCGAGCGGCAAGTGCAGGCCAAGCTCAAGGCATGTGAGGCCAGGGTTGCCTCGGCGGCCACACCTACGACTGCCTCGGCGTCCGTCGCGCCGACTGCGACCGCAGGCGTGGCGCCAGCGTCGTCCGCAGCCTATGCGCGGGCAAGCAGCCGGAGCCACCACCGGCAATCTGCGGGTCGACATTCGGCTATGGCGCCGTCAGCTCCTGCACCGAGCGCCGCGCCCACTGCGGTTCCGAACCTGCCGCACAAGAAGAAGTTGGACAACGATCCGCTCGCAGGCATCAAGATTTGAGGCATCCTGGAGCCGCACTGGGAAGGCGCTTTTTGGGCGCGTCTAGTCGGGTAAGGGGCGGCCAGAAGATGGCGTTTTTTTGACGGGAGCGGTGCATGCCGCCACGCTGGCGGCATGCTCTCCGCACAAGAGGAAACTCACTTCTTCGATACCTGCAAGCACGCTTTGCTGGAGCGGTACGCCGGGCAGTTCGCTGTCGTGTGTGGCCGCAGACTGGTGGGCGTCCATGCCTCGCTAGATCTCGCGCTCAAGGCTGCCTCCGACGCGTTCTCGTCCGGCTTCCTCGAGGATGGGGCTCCCATTCTCATAAATGAGATAGGCGAGACACCCCGGGTCCGGGTAGTCGCTCAGCCAACCAGGTAGAACACCCTGATCCCGCGCCAAGGCGCGGGATCAGGGCGTAACCAGCCGTGGCGCTTGGCTTTTGGTGCGACGAAGCCGTCACCCGCTGAGTGAAGACGGTGGTCGACTGTGAAGGGGCTTGGTGGTCAAGAGCAGATCTGTGGCTATCACGTCGCTTTTTCCAACGCATTCCCGCGGCCACGTTGGAGGAAGAGCCGTGACGGGCACAGACTTCGCCTTGGGCTACAGCCTTCCGCCAGGCGCCCCGCGGCGTCCACTGCGCTTGCCGCGGGATTAGGGATGCCGCGTATGCGTTGACCCCGCCGCAGGATCGTGGCAAGACAGCTCGTCATGCCGGTAATCAAGTCGATCAAGGACATTGTGGTGGGTCAGGCCTTGCGCTTGGCGGGCAACCCGCGCGTGAGCAAGCTCGCCAGCGATCCCCGCCTGATGAACGCAGCCATGAAGGCGTTGAGCATGGGTGGCACGCTCAAGTCCGGGATGGACAGAGCCGGGGGTCTGGCCGCAGGTGTCCTCGGCTTGGCCACGCAGCAAGAGGTTGCCAACCTGCGCGCTACCATTGCGCAATTGGAAGACACGGTATCCACTCTGGAGGCAAAGGCGGCCGCCGCCCGGACCTCGCCTGCCCCATGAGTCTACTGCGGGCACGCGGGGGCAAGCCCGCGCGACGACAGCCCGAAGCAGGTGTGAGTCTGGTCGGAACCGCTCAGGCCTAGGCAGGTTGGAGCCGCCCAGCAAGTCTGTCGATCGGCGCCCGGTTCACAGGCCGCCACCAACCGCCCTTGTGGCTGGCTGACATTGTCGATCTCGATGCGGATCCCGGCCAGCGCTTCTGTTCCAATCACGCCATCGACCTGAGCACCCGAGGGAAAGTCTTCGTTGAGATTGCTGATCAGGTCGCTGGTGTCGCTGACGATGGCCGCGGGCAGGTCGGAACCGATTTCCAGGTATGCGGCAGCCGGCAGCGCCACCCCGCTGCTGACGTCGCAAGGCTGAAAGCAGGTGCCATTGTCCTGGTTGGCCAGGGTCCATTCGATGCGACGGGCGCGAGCCAGCTCAGCGCAAGCCCCTGGCCATGCGTCGCCCGAGTCGCCGTTCACCAACGCCAAGCGCGACACGGTCGCCCAATGCGCGGGGATCGGATTGGCGGCAAGCGGCGAGTAGAGCGCCGACTCCCCGGCCCCGAGAGGCGATGGCACCTGGCCACCCAGGCGCCGCCAGGCGCTCGCGCTCAGCACCAAGGGACCATGTCCCGTGCTGAGTGCCAGCAGAAGATTGCTGCCTGCAGCCTGCACCTCAACCTCCCCTGTCTTGCAGGTCTGCTCTGGCCCGTCAGCAACGAACACGGGAGGGTTGCCGCACGCTCGCATCACCACGCGACTGGAAGATGCACCAGGTTGCCCGCTTCCCGAGGCGGTGGCCGTCGCGTTGGCACCGCGCAAGCTGAATTTCACGACGGCGTAGCCGTTCGCCGCCAGATCGGAATCAGTGGCCGGAAGGTTACTGTAGAGGGTCATGCTGGCCATGCTGGAAGGCTGGTCCGGGTCGCGCGGGAGCGTGAATGACAGCGAGAAGTTGTGCAAGATATCGCCCCCCAGCACTCCGGCCACCTGGGTGTCAGCGTCACCCACCGCGCCCGCGCAAAGATCGAACAGGGTGACGCCGCGAAACCAGGCCCGCACCGGCGTACTAGTGTCCCCCGCTCCTAGCAATTGGATGTCCCCCTCATAGGACGCAGGCTCTGCCGTGGCTGAGGGACAGACCCCGCGGCGCAGGCTGGACAGCAGGGATCCCGTGTCGACGAGGAGCAAGGGGGTATCGGAGCCCACCTTCACCCTGGCCAGGGTGGCCCCCTGGGCTTGCCCGCCAGGGGCGGTTGGCGCCCGCTGCAACTCGATGGGACGCGAGTCGTACTCGAACACCGGCTCGTCGCTGCAGCCAACCAGCGCGAAAGAAAAGCAAAGAGCGGTGAGCGCTCGTGCGTACATGGTCTAGAAGTTCACCGTGGTCATGAGCCCCAGCGTATGCTGCAACATCTTATAGCTGCCAGCCGCCGTCGGGCGCGCCCGGCCTGCCAGGCGCGTCTGGCATGCGGGCGAGGAAAGATCGCCGGCCGCCTGCTGGCAGGCCGCGGCTGCCGTGGGATCGAATGTCGAATTACCGACCGTCACAGGAAACATCCACGCCAGAGCATAGCCGACCGCGATCTTTAGGTGGCGCCCGAGTGTGAACTCGGTGGCTAGCGCAGGCTCGAGTTTTGGCCCATCCACCGCGGCGGCATTCACGTTGGCCTCGGGCACGGCCGAGGTTTCCAGGCGCAGCGTCCCGCTCCAGCGGAACCAGGTCCAGGGTGCGTGAACCAGACGCGCCCGCATGTCCCAGCTATCCTGGAAACCGCGGTACAAGACCAACTGATCGGGAAGAGTCTTGCCAAGGAGTGTATCGCCGCTTGGGCCGACCAGGCGGATGGTGATCTGATCATATGATCCATAGCGAACCCAGCGCACGATCCCAACGGCATCCAGATGTCGGGTGGCATGCCAGGTCACCCCTGCCGTGAAGAGGTCGGGCAGGTGGTAGCGCATCTCGCCTGACACACATGGACGAGGCCCGATGGTGGAACAAAGATCGCTTGTCGCCGTGCTTGAGGGAGGCGTCACTTGGCTGCGTTCCAGGGCCAACTTGACCGTCCCGTCGCTCCCTAGCGGAGCACTGGCGTAGGCCAAACCAGCCTCCCAGGTCCCCCGGCGATAATGGATGCCGCCCACCACGAAGTAGGACGGTGCCTGGGTTCCGTCCGTCGCCAGGTCGTAGCGCGCCGCCGCTGCGGGGTTCTCCGCCGGAGCGCCGAGTGCTGTGTCCTCGTCGAAAACCAAATGGCCGTAGCTGAAGAGCAGCCCCGGGGCAACACCGACCTGCAGCGAATCCGTCACTTCGATGGCCAGCCCGCACACCAGCGCGAGCTGCCGCGAATCGACGCTGACCAGGTGATAGCGAGTGGGTGTTGTCACATCGAAGCTGAGTTTCTGTGAAAACGGCGTGTAGGTAGCGATTGCCAGGGCGAATCGCCGTGCCACGCCAGCACCCACGCCGAGAAAGCCACCCGGCCCGGGAGGCCAGGCGATGGGTTGTTCGAAGCCATGGCCGGATGCCGATGGGAAGCTGGCTGTTCCGCCCGGCTGCCCCGTCACCGGATCGATCGGGGCGCGATCGACCGTCACGCGGGTCGCACGCAGCGAAGCTCCGAACATGAACTGATTCCCCTGAAGCATGCCCAGGGCAGCCGGATTCCAGTACACCGCTGTCAAGTCGCCGGTGGTGGGACCGGAAAAACCCAGACTGCCCACGTGAGGATCGTCGAGCGGGCCGGCCAGCGCCGGCATCGCACCCATCAGCAAGGCCGCAGTCATGAGTAGTCTGATCGCGTGGGGAGCCCGCCGGCTTTGCCGGCGGCGTACCGTCGCGGGAGGGTTTGGGAACCCTCTCAGGGTTCCCAGGTCAGAGTTATGCACGGCGTTTGAGTCTCCACACTATCGCGCGGGCCGGCTGCAGTCGACCGTCCCTGTCTCGCGCGCATCTTGTCGCGCAGCCAGGGGAGATGTGAGCGCCGCAGCGTTGACCAATCCCCAGGGGTGCTTCCTGTCAAACCAATAAGGAGTACCAGACATGACAACCGGTCATCCCCACACGGAAGCCGAGAAGAAACCCGCAGAACGACAGGCTGCCGACAGAATCGAGTTGGCCGGCAAACTCGACCGACATCTTGCCCAGGCTGCCAAGTTGGCCTCGGAATACGGCGTGCCGCCTGACGCCTTTGCCGCAGCGGCGTGGCATGCGTATCTTCACGCCTCACCCGCCTTAGCCGAACACATCGAACGACTCCAATTCATGGCCGGGATCGAGGAGCTGCGCAACACCGGCCGCCTGGCCAAGGCGTAGCTGGGCGGCGTGGGGAGCCCGCCGGCTTCGCCGGGGTGTACCGTCGCGGGTTTGGGAACCCTCTTAGGGTTCCCATGTCAGTGTTTGGCCAGGCCGGGGAATACAATACTCGGGTCGACGGATTCGCGGTTGCGCGATAGATCGAGTGAGATCACGGCGGCGCCGTCCAGGTTGCGGCCGGCCAAGCCAAGGGCCTGTCCCGGTTCGACAGGTTCGCCAGGAGCAACCACCACATCGCGCATGCCCGAGAGGACGCTGACCCATTTTGACGGATGTTGTGTCACTACGGCGTAGCCGCCCTGGGGCAGGGATTCGACCCGCCGGATCACGCCAGCCGCCACCGCCCGCACAGGTTCGTCGAGGCGGGCCAGCAGCTCGATTCCGTCGCGACGCAACTCGGTCCCGGTGGCCGCGTCCCGATGAATGCCAGGTGCGCCCACCAAGGCCCCGCGCACCGGACGGGCAAAACGTCGGAGAACTTCGCCTGTGTCTGCGGCTGCGGCTGCCCGCTGGCTGCGTGCCCGGTCGAGCGCCCCGCGCTCGGCACGCACCTGCTCGAGCTCGTCAGCCAGGACGCGGGTTTCCGCAAGGCCCTTGCTAAGCGAGGCCATGGCCAAGTCAGCCGTTTGCGCGTCATCCAAACGTGACTTCGGGCTGCTCATGAAGCCCAACTCACGTCGGCGCGTCAGGCGGTAGGCTAAGAGAGCATGCTCGCGCAGCTTGGCTTCGGCACGACCCTTCTGGCCTTCCAAAACCTCCTCCCGCGTGGCAAGACGCTGCGCGAGCCTTGCCCCTTCGTCGACTGATTCAGCCCACGCGAGCGAGGTTGGTGCGAGCAACAGCAAGGGCAGTGAGATTTTGAATCTACGCATCGACCCAGCCAGGCACGGGAGTAGAGAAGTAGCCAAGCACCCAACCGAGCACGGGAGCGGCCAAGAGACCGGCGGCAGACTCCCAGAAGCTCAAGAAAAACCCGGTTGGCGCCGGTGCGATACCTAGCGCCCTTTCCACTGCGGTCAGCAGTGCGGGCCAAGCGATGCGCAGCACCACCAGTGCGGCGAGCGCGCCGGCCAACCCTGCAGCGGCAAGGGCGATGCTTGCGGGCAGGCGGACGTTTCCCGAGGTCTCGCCAAGGATCACGAGAACCTGCGCTTGGCGCCGGCGGGCTTCCCTCCCGCGCAAGACCGCGCTGACCAGAAACGAGAGGGCCGCGATGCCCGCGGCCAGCACCACGGCCCAGCCCAGGCGTTGGCCAAAGCGAACCCACGCAGCAAGGCGAGCCACACCATCTGTCATGGCATCCACATCCGCCACCCCGGCCAGTCCACGCAGGCGTCGTGACAGCTCCGTTGCCCGCTGCGATAGGTCCAGCGAAGCCACCAGGGCTACTTCGATTGAACGCGGGAAGTAGCCAGGTTCGAGGTCATCGAGCCACGAACCTGTGTCCGGCAGCGGCCGCGCCGCATCCCGCAGCCGCGTGAGAGCTTCGGCTGGCTCGACCAGGCGTGCCCGAGCCACACCGGGCCGCCACCGGAGCAAATCGACCAGTTGGGCAGCTTGGTCCGGTTGCATGTCGTCCCGCAGGAAGGCGATGACGTGCACACTCTGGCCCACGGTACTCATCCAGCCTCGCGTCGCGCGCAGCCCCAGGACGGTTGCGCCACTGACCAGACCCAGGACCAAGAATGAGCCGGCCGCACCCCACAGCGCACGGCGCGCAGATACAGACTGCCGCCGTGCCCTGCGCAGGATCCAGGCCAAAGTCACGACGACTCCTCCCCCGACGAGCGGCGATCGAATGACCGGATCGCCTCGGCCGAGTCGGCGTCCTCAGGCCCGCGCTCGCTAGTCGCGTGGGGAGCCGGCGAGCTTTGCTCGCCGCGCACCATCGCGGGAGGGATGGCGNNGGGCCGAAGGGCGAAGCGAACCCTGTCAGGGTTCCCATGTCAATTTCAGGAAAATCGACCGGCGCAGGCACGAGACCGATGGCTGGCGCGCCGGCGATGCGCCCGCCTTCCAGGTGAACCTGCCTGCCACCTGCATCCACCAGCATCTGGGCGAAGCTGGGATCGGAGGTGGCGCACAAGACAGCGCAACCCCGCTCGCGGGCCCACACGAGAGCCCGGACGATTCCATCACGATCATCTCCGCCCATGCCCGAAGCCGGCTCATCGACCACGACCAATGGTGGGGGCCCCACCAGGGCGCGCGCGAGCGCGACCAGGCGCTGCTGGCCCGTGGATAGGGATCTGGCCGGGCGGTTTTCCCAGGCCGAATCAGCCACCATGGCCAGGGTTTCGCGCGCGTCTGCCTCAGCCGAATCAATCGGCTGACCGCGGACGGCCAAGGCGAGCATGATGTTCTCCAGAACGGTCTCGTCCGGGATGAGCAAGGGCTCAGGCGGCAGATAGCCAACGTTGCGGCGAACATAGGGCAACGACGATGCCTGCAGGCCCGCAATATTGTGATCCGCGATCCAGACAGCGCCCGAGTCCGGCGCCAGAACTCCGGCCGCCACGGCCAGCAGGGAGCTCTTGCCCGAACCAGTCGGCCCCTGCACAACCAGCAACTCGCCACAAGACACTCCCAGCGTTACGTCGCCGAGAGCGGGGCTGCCCGCGCGCAGGTAGGAGACACCTTCGAGCCAAATCACAGGGCGATCTTAAACGAGAAGTATGACCGTCGATAGTTTACCACCCGGCGTTCAGGTTGTTGACCAAGTGTAATGTAACGTATGGTCATTTCTTTCCACAGGCCGCCATGTGGCCAGAAGTGGCCGGACGGAAAGGCGAATTCTGATGAAAACCACAAACTATCAACACACAATATATAGTGTAGCCGTTTGTCGGATAGCACTACATCTTGTGTTTATTGTTGACATGAGAGTCGAACGGCGACACTAATCTTCACGTCCGCCGCATAGGGCTAGCGAACACATCGCGAGGCCCTGTGGGCTGGCGGTTTCGCAAGTCTTTGGGTCATAAAGGTAGGATCAACATCACAGGCAGCAGACTCGGCGGCTCTCACGCCGAGACACAGACGAGGAGGAGGAGTGCTGATGCTTGACAAGCAAGATAGCCGACGCCAACGGAACCTTCGGCCGACTGGGCTTGAGTTGCCGCCCCCTGGCCCAGCGTTCACCAAGGATGCGCGAGCCAATCGTGGCAAGAGCCGCAAGCCGGCGCCTGGGATACGCATCGAACGATCCTTCACCCGGCCCGGCGACAACGGCTATGCAGGTGTCATCTGGGAACAACGCACGGCCAGCATCATCGGCGAAGGCGGCAAGGTGGTGTTCGAGCAACGCGATGTCGAAGTCCCCAGTGGCTGGAGCCAGACCGCGACCAACGTGGTCGTGCAGAAGTATTTCCGCGGCCAGTTGGGTACCCCCGGACGCGAGCACTCCGTGCGCCAGCTCATCGACCGCGTGGCCGACACCATTACCCGTTGGGGCATGCAGGACGGGTACTTTGCCGACCAGATTTCGGCTGACAACTACCGCGCCGAGCTCAAGCACCTGCTGGTCGAGCAGAAGATGTCCTTCAACTCTCCCGTCTGGTTCAACGTGGGCATCGAGGCAGAACCACAGTGCTCGGCCTGCTTCATCAACAGCGTCGAGGACACCATGGAGTCAATTCTCGGCCTGGCTAAGACCGAGGGCATGCTGTTCAAGTACGGCTCGGGCACCGGCACGAATCTGTCACCCATCCGCTCGTCGAAGGAACTGCTCCACGGCGGCGGCACGGCGTCGGGCCCGGTCAGCTTTATGAAGGGCTTCGATGCCTTCGC
>PMJE01000352.1 GCA_003157315.1 Myxococcales bacterium
CGAGGAAGGCATCGACGGCCTGGTTCACGTCTCGGATCTTTCTTGGACCCAGCGGGTGAAGCATCCCTCTGAACTTTACCAGAAGGGTGACGAGGTTGAGGCGGTCGTGCTCAACATCGAGTTTGACGGCGAGAAGCCCAAGGTCTCGCTCGGCATCAAGCAGCTCGTGCCCGACCCGTGGGATCGGATTCCCTACGACTATCCGGCGGGCAAGATTGTCGAGTGCAAGATCATCAAGGTGCTCGACTTCGGCGCCTTCGTCGAAATCGAGAGGGGCGTGGAGGGCCTCATCCACGTGTCCGAGTTCTCCGACGAACGGGTGGAGGATCCCAAGCAGTTCGTCAAGCCCGGCCAGACGCTGAAAGCCGAGATCATCTCGGTGGACAGCGCCGAACGAAAGATTGGCCTCTCGTTCCGCGGGGCTGCGCGCGCCGAAGAAGTGGCCGACGCCCAGGGCTTCAGCGCCGGTGTTCCCACCGCCACTCTCGGCGATGTGATGCGCGACAAGCTCGCAGCACTGACGCCCAAAAAGCCGGCGGAGTAGACGCGGTCATCAAACCAGCGCGGCCGAGGGCGCCGAAGCGGCGTGCGGCATCAACAACCAGTCCGCTATATCGCTGACGACCTGCTCGCGTTCCGGTTCGAGAAACAGCTCGTGATAGAGCGCTGGGTAGCGCCGAACTTCGGTCAGGCTCCCCGCTTTCTGCGCAAAGGCCAGCGTCGCCTCGCTCGACACGATGCGATCCTGGCCCGCGACCAGCAGCAGGGTGGGCACCTGCAACTGGGTGCCCATGGCGCGCACGGCAGCCTGGGTTTGCAGAACGCTCGCGAGCCAGCCCGCGGTGGCCACGTGATGGACAAGCGGATCGCGAAAGAAGTTGGCGACCACTTCCGGACTGCGCGATACATCCTCGGCCTTGATGCCGTTGCTCATGGTCAGGGTCGGCTTCAGGCGGGCAAACACCTCGGCTGCCGCGCGCTTGGGCATGGACACCTTCATCTTCAACTCCAGCCAGGGCGCGACGACGACCAACTGGTCGGCCTGAGGTTGGCTTTGCCGTCGCAGCACGTGGTGAAGAGCGATCAGGCCACCCAGGCTGTGGCCCATCAGCGCCCATGGCACCCCTGGCACTAGCTCGCGCGCCCGGCGCACGACCAGGCTCAAGTCCGCGTGATAATCGTCGAAGTGGTCGACGTGCCCGCGGCGCCCTTGCGAACGGCCATGTCCGCGACAGTCGAACTGAGTCACCGCGATCCCGCGGGCGAGCAGAGCCCCGGCCACATGGCGATAGAGTCCACAATAGGCGCCGAACCCGTGCACCGCTACCAAGACCAGCCGGGCAGGTTTGCTGGGGCGGAAGTGCTCGACGTGAAGTACGACTTCCCCCGCAAGCAGGGTCTCGATCTGGGTGGGCTCACATTTGGCGTTCATGGGCTCCGGATACCATAGACGTGACGTCCGCCACGGGCCATAGTGCGCTCCGTTCCCGATGCGCATTACGGAGATCTACGCCAGTATCCAAGGCGAAACCCAGTATGCAGGCCTCCCCTGCACCCTGGTGCGAACCACCGGCTGTGACCTGCGCTGCTCGTATTGCGACACGAGCTACGCTTTTGCGGGCGGAAGAGAGATGAGCATCGACGACATCGTGTCGGAGGTTCGCCGGCTAGGCCTGCCCTGGGTGACTCTCACCGGTGGAGAGCCGATGTTGCAGGCTGAAATTATATCTTTGGCCGAGCGGCTGGTTCGCGAGGGGTTCCGAGTCGCGCTCGAAACCTCTGGGACTCATCCTGTGGACCATTTGTCGCCTGCAGTCATACGCATCGTGGATATCAAGACGCCCGGGTCCGGGGAAGTTGCGCGAAACTTCTGGGACGTCCTGCACGGCTTGCGGCCGCAGGATGCGATCAAGTTCGTGCTATGCGACGAGGCCGACTACCTCTGGTCAGCCGAGGTGGTGCGCAGCCGCGGTCTTTCAGGACGGGCTGAGATTCTCTTCTCGCCCGCCGCGGGGAAGCTTGAGCCTCGCGACCTGGCGGCGTGGATCCTGCGCGACCGCTTACCGGTGCGTCTCAACCTGCAAATCCACAAATACCTATGGGGCGCCGAGACGCGCGGCGTATAGGGGACACATGTTAGTCACCGCCCCACCCGTCGAAGGCGCAGCAGGGCTGTAATTTTCGCATTGACAGTAGATCCCGTGCCCTGCTAGCGTCCGGCCGCGCCAGGTAAGCTAACCTAGCGAGAACCTTTGGGAAAGACGAACAACCTTGCCGCCGGCTCGAAAGGATTCCTGATCACAATGGGGACGTGTCTTGCATTGCTGATCAGCTCTGGGTGCGCCTCGCAACCCAAGCGAGATCCTGAACAGTCGCAGATTAGGTACCAACTCGCGGTTGGCTACTCTCACAATGAGCGTGTGGAAGCTGCCGTCGAGGAACTGCAGAAGGCAGTGGAGGCCGACCCGGAAAACGCCGATGCTTATGACCTGCTCGGACTCATCGCTCTCCGGCAGGGGCACGACTACGTAACCCAACTTGAAGGCAAGTCCTGTCTCAAGGGCAGAGACGCCGAACTAGTTCGCACTGAGGCTCAAGCGAAATTCAAGGAAGCCGCCAAACACCTGCACAAGGCGGTGGAGTTGCGGCCCCAGTTTCCCGAAGCATGGAACAACCTCTCGGTGGCCGAGCTCCAGCTGCAGTCGTGGGATGCGGCCATCGAGGCGGCCCGGAATGCCCTCAAGGATCCTTCCTACGCGATACCCGAGTTCGCGCGCGCGAACCTGGGGTGGGCCTACTACCAGAAGAAGGACATCCAGAGCGCGTGGAAGGAGCTGCACGAGGCAGTGAGCCGCTCACCTGGTTTCTGCGTGGGGCGCTACCGGCTAGCCAAGGTCTACCAGGAACGTGGCGATATCGATCAGGCGGCGGATGTGCTTGCTCCCTTGCTCGCTGACGTGAAGCGATGTCCAATTCAGGAGGCGCAGCTTTTGGGCGGGTTGCTCAACGAACGCAAGCGTGAGATTGCGTCGGCACGGGAGCTTTTCCAGCATTGCGTCGACATGGATCCGCGCAGTTGTGTCGCGGATGAGTGTCGGCGCTACGCACAGTTGATCCAGTGAAACAAGAGGTTCTTGGCGAATGGAAACAGCAAACTTCGGCACGGTGCTGCGGGAAGCTCGCGAAAGACGCCAGGTATCGCTGGCCGACGTCGCCCGGCAGACCAAGGTCTCGGTCACGGCGCTGCAACTTCTCGAGGCGGGGAAGTTCGCGGATTTGCCCCACGAAACCTTTGTCCGTGGGTTCATCCGTTCGTATGCCCGAACCGTTGGCATATCCCATGTTGAGCCGCTGAGCCTTTTTGACGAAGCTGTGGCGGCGCGCCGCAACGCCGAGACCCCTCTCGGGCGCTCACTCGCCCCGCGCACCCAGACTCTGCCAGCGGTTCCTCTGCCCGAAGCCAGCGGTGACGACGACGCGCAAGCACCGAGGCATGGAATTGGTTTGGCGGTTTTCGTGATCATCGTTTTGCTCATTGCGACCATCACTCTCTCTCTGTTCCTGCGCCAGCAGCCGCAGTCAGGTGAAGGTCTTAGCCTCATCGAATCAGCTGACGCTCCCCAATTGATCGCCAGGCTCTGACGGCCGGTGGGCGTGGTAGCCTGAGCCTGTGGCCACCAGGTTCGCGACCAGAGCCATCGTCCTGCGAACCGTAGCCTACGGCGAGTCGGACCGGGTTGTGACCCTGCTGGGGCCAGCCACTGGCCGACTTTCGGCCCTGGCGCGCGGGGCACGCAAGAGCGTCCGGCGATTCGGCGGAGGTCTGGGCATGGGCGCCGAAGGACAAGCGGCGCTGCGCGAACGGCCGGGAGCCGATTTGCTGCTGCTTGAGGATTTCGATGTGCAGGAGGCTCGTCTCGGCCTGGCAGGAGACATGGGCAAGACTGCTCACGCGGCCTATGCCCTGGAATTGTGCGACCGCCTGTGCCCGCCCCGGCACGCAGAGCCGGCGGTATTCGACTGGCTGCAAGAGTTTCTGCACCGGCTAGAAGCAGGGCGGGCCAGCGCTGAACGTCTCAGGGTGTTCGAACTTGGGCTGCTCGACCGGCTGGGCTTCGGCCCGGCGCTTGACCGCTGTGCGGTATGTGGTCGTAGTGATCTCGGCGAAGCAAATACGCGCTGGCACCCTGAGCAAGGCGGCGTGCTGTGTGCGTCTTGCTCCCAGCGAGGCGACGTCATGACTGCACAGACGCGGCTGGCTCTCATTGGGCTAGCCGGAATGTCGCTTGATGATGCTGAGGTGGCGACCCTGCACCGGGAAACCAATGCCGGGTGCCGGCGAGCCATCCTCGGGCTGGTGCGCACCCACATCGCAGGGCCTTTGCACTCGCTGGACTTCATCGAGAAAATGGGCGGCGATCGGTAGTTACCTATTTCACACAGAGCCCGCAGAGAACGCTGAGCATTCGGAAAGCCCAGCTACGGTTGGCTGTCGACTGTCGACGATCTCTCAAGTAGATTCCCGCCCCATGCCAGCGTCATCTCTCGAAACCATCGTCAGTCTCTGCAAGCGCCGTGGATTCGTGTTTCCGTCTTCCTCGGTGTACGGCGGGCTGGGGAGCACCTGGGACTACGGCCCGTTGGGCGTGGAGCTCAAGAACAACGTGAAGCGAGCCTGGTGGCGTGCCGTCGTGCATGAGCGCGATGACATGGAGGGGTTGGACGCGGCTATCCTCATGAATCGCTTGGTGTGGAAGTATTCCGGCCATGAGGCCACCTTCTCGGACCCGATGACGGACTGCCGCGCATGCAAGGCCCGACCACGCGCCGACCACGTTTTCGTGGCACAAAAGGGACGCGACCCGAAGGGCATGGTCGAGATCAACGCCGCCATCGCCGCCAAAGAACTGGCCTGCCCCAAGTGCGGTTCGAAAGATTTGACCGAGGCGCGGCCCTTCAATCTGATGTTTCGCACCAGCGTCGGGCCGGTAGACACCGGCGACGACTCTGGACTGGTCTACTTGCGCCCGGAAACCGCACAGGGCATTTTCGTCAACTTCGGCAACGTGCTCGATACCATGCGCCGCAAACTGCCCTTTGGCATCGCCCAGGTGGGCAAGGCATTTCGCAACGAGATTACGCCGGGCAACTTCACCTTCCGCACGCGCGAGTTCGAGCAGATGGAGATCGAGTACTTCGTGCGCCCGGGCGAGGACGAGGCGGCGCACGAGATGTGGATCGCCGAGCGCAAGAGATGGTACCTGGATCTGGGCATGCGGGCAGACAACCTGCGCGTGCGCGAGCAGGAAAAACACGAGCTGGCCCACTATGCCAAGCGCTGCGTGGATCTTGAGTACTTGTTCCCCATGGGTTGGAGCGAGTTGGAAGGCATAGCCAACCGCACAGACTTCGATCTCAAGGCGCACAGCCGCTCGCCTGGCAACCCCGACGCCGTGGGTGAACTGCACTACTTCGATCAGGAACAGAAGAAGCACTACGTGCCCTTCGTGATCGAACCGTCAGCGGGAGCGGATCGTGCGACCCTGGCGTTCCTCTGCGATGCCTACGATGATTCGCTGGTCAAGGAGCCACCGGCCGAGGACACGACCAAGTTGCGCGAGCTGGTTGAAAGTTTTGCCCGTTCGGTGGCGCGGCGCGAGGGCATGGATGCTGACGTAAAGCAGCGGCTGCAGGCCGCTGCTGAGGCGATTGCCGCAGGATTGCCGGCCACCCTACCGAGGCTCATCGGCTTGATGGATGACGCGGACGCCAGCAAGATCGAGGTCATGAAGAAGGTTCGCGGGGTAGGGGAGAAGATCGCCGAGGAACACACGCGCACCGTGCTTCACCTTCATCCACGGTTGGCGCCTCTTACCGTTGCCGTGTTCCCGCTCAAGCGCAACGAGCCCCGGCTGGTCGAATTGGCCCGCAGCATCAAGCGCGACCTGCAGCGGACTGGCCTGCGCGCCGTGTACGACGACACCGGGGCGATCGGCAAGCTGTATCGGCGCCAGGATGAGATCGGAACGCCATGGTGCATTACAGTCGACTTCCAAAGCCTGGAAGACCAGACCGTGACCGTCCGCGACCGGGACAGCATGCAGCAGGAGAGGGCACCGCTTGGCGAGATCGGCCCGACTCTCCTGGCGCGGCTCCGTTGACGCAGGGTTTGCTTCCGGTCCCGCCCTTTGCGGGGCTTTTAATCGTCGGCGCTCCCTGATAGAAACGGCGCCGTTCACATCCACCCGAACCCCCAGAAACAAGACCATGAAAAAGAAAACAGCCCCGAAGAAAGCCAAAGCCAAGTCCGCAACCCCCAAGCGCAGCAAGCGCATCTACTTCTTTGGCGGCGGCAAGGCCGAAGGAAACAAGGACATGAAGAACCTCCTCGGCGGCAAGGGTGCCAACCTCGCCGAGATGACCAACATCGGTGCGCCGGTTCCGCCCGGCTTCACCATCACCACCGATGTGTGTACCGAATTCTACGCCAGCGGGCGCAAACTGCCCAAAGGGCTTGAGGACGAGGTGCGCGCCAGCGTCGGCAAGATGGAAGCGCTGCTCGGCAAGAAGTTTGGCGACACCAAGAACCCACTGCTGGTTTCCGTGCGCTCAGGCGCGCGCGCCTCCATGCCCGGGATGATGGACACCATCCTCAACCTGGGTCTCAACGACGAAACGGTCAAGGGCCTCGCCCAGGTGTCAAACAATGAGCGCTTCGCCTATGACAGCTACCGCCGCTTCGTTGCCATGTACGGTGACGTGGTGTTGGACATGAAGCCCGAGCGCAAGGAAGACCACGATCCTTTCGAGGTCATTCTCACGGCCAAGAAGAAGGCCTGCGGAGTTCAAGTGGATTCCGAGCTTCCCGCCGCGGCTCTCAAGGAACTAGTCGAGGAGTTCAAGGCCGAGATCAAGCGCCGCAAAGGCGTCGAGTTCCCGACCAATCCCATCGACCAGCTCCGGGGCGCCATCATGGCGGTGTTCAACTCCTGGGAGAACGACCGTGCCAATGCCTACCGCAAGTTGAACGGCATTCCCGCCTCCTGGGGCACCGCNNATGGTGTTCGGCAACAAGGGTGACGACTCGGCCACCGGCGTGTGCTTCACGCGCAACCCAGCCAGCGGCGAGAACGAGTTCTACGGCGAGTTCTTGGTGAATGCACAGGGCGAGGATGTTGTCGCTGGCATTCGCACTCCACAGAAGATCATTGAGCTGGGGAAGAGTTTCCCCACCGCCTACAAGCAACTCCTCGATATTCGCAAGAAGCTGGAAAGACACTACAAGGACATGCAGGACATCGAGTTCACTATCGAGAATTCGAAGTTGTTCATGCTCCAGTGCCGCAACGGCAAGCGTACCGGATTCGCCAGCGTACGTATCGCGGTCGAGATGGTCGAAGAGAAACTCATCCCCAAGGAAGAAGCCATCCGTCGCGTCGAGCCCGAGGCGCTCAATCAACTTTTGCGCCCGGTATTCGAGACGGCCGCCAAGCAGACTGCCGTGAAGGAAGGGCGGCTGCTGGCCAAAGGCCTGCCGGCCGGCCCGGGCGCCGCCACAGGTCGCATCGTGTTCTTTGCCGAGGATGCCGAGGCTTGGGCTGGGCGCGGCGAGAAGACGATTCTTTGCCGGCATGAGACCTCGCCCGAGGATATCCGGGGCATGAATGCATCCGAGGGCTTCTTGACCGCTTTCGGAGGCATGACTTCGCACGCGGCCCTGGTGGCGCGTCAGATGGGCAAAGTGTGCATCGTGGGCTGCGATGCAGTCAGTTTCGATTACCACAACCGCACCATGAGCGTGAACACAGCTCGCGGTCCGGTGGTGCTGCGCGAGGGGGACTGGATCTCCATTGACGGGTTCGCCGGCGAGGTGATGAACGGTCGCGTGGACACCACGCCCTCTGAAGTCATCCGCGTGCTCATCGAGAAGAACCTGGATTCCGACGATGCGCCGGCCTATCAGCGCTACGCCCGCCTGCTAGGCTGGGCAGACAAGATCCGTCGCCTGCATGTGCGTGCCAACGCCGACCAACCTGACCAGGCCACGGCTGCGGTGGCCTTCGGTGCCGAGGGGATCGGCCTGTGCCGCACCGAACACATGTTCTTCGGCGAAGGCAAGATCGGCCCCATGCGTGAGATGATCGTGGCCGAGAATGAGGCCACGCGACGTAAGGCCCTGGAGAAGTTGCTGCCCCTGCAGCGAGAGGACTTCGCAGGCATCTTTCGCGCCATGGGCAAGCGGCCAGTGACCATTCGGACCCTGGATCCGCCCCTGCACGAGTTCTTGCCCCACGACGAGGCGGGCGTGCTGGAGTTGTCCCGAGCCACGGGCAAGACGGTGGCCGCGATCGAGGCGCGCATCAATGATCTGAAAGAGTCCAACCCCATGCTCGGCCACCGCGGCTGCCGCCTCGGCATTTCGTACCCCGAGATCACCGAGATGCAGTCGCGTGCGGTCTTCGAGGCTGCCTGCGATGTGGCTGCCGAGGGCACGGTGGTCGAGCCGGAAATCATGATTCCGCTGGTGGGCAGCAAGAAAGAGATCGATAACCAAGCAGCCATCGTCCGCCGCGTGGCTGCGGAGGTCTTCAAGGAGAGGGGGCGCAAGCTGAAGTACCTGGTGGGCACCATGATCGAGGTGCCGCGCGCAGCGCTAACCGCTGGCGCGATCGCCGAGACCGCCGAGTTCTTCTCTTTCGGCACCAACGACCTGACGCAAACCACGTTTGGTCTGTCGCGCGACGATGTGCCCAAGGTGTTGGCCTACTACGTGGCCAAGGACATCTACGACGTCGATCCATTCGTCAGCCTAGATCGGGACGGCGTCGGCCAGCTCATGCGCCTGGCAGTGGCCTCCGGTCGCAAGACGCGGCCGAATATCAAGATCGGCATTTGCGGTGAGCATGGCGGCGATCCAAGCTCGGTCATGCTGTGCGACGAGCTGGGCCTCAACTATGTGTCCTGTTCACCCTATCGCCTGCCCATCGCGCGCCTGGCGGCCGCCCAAGCCGTGCTCAGGAAATAGTGGTTCGCCGCCCACCACAGAGAATAGAGACATCAGGCAGGTACGAGTTACCGACGGGGGCCATCTCCCGATGAGATCCCCCGTCGGCTGCGTCCCGGTTTTGTGGCTCTCGGTGCTTGCGGGCCTGGTGTTGACCGGGACTGGGTGCAATTTGGGCCAGACCGGGATCGATCCGCCCATGGACGAGATCTTCTGGCCGGCTGGGCTGGCGATTGACCCGATCGACGGCAACTGGCTCTACGTGGTCAACTCGAACAATGATCTCCGCTTCAATGCCGGTACGCTGATTGCGATTGACTTGCAGAAGGCGCAGAGCGATCGAACCAAACTGGCAGCCGACGGCCTGGCGTTCGCGTGGTCCGAGTGCAGCACGACCCATTTCACCGACGATACCGCTGCGGAAACCCTCGCTGGCACTTCGGTCAATTTCTGCTGTCGTGACTTGCTCCGCCCGCACGTTCTCAACTGCAACGAGCGGGCGTATGTGCAAGCAGGCGCCACGGTACAGATTGGTAGTTTTGGTGGTGAGACGTCCATCCAGACCTATCAACAGGACCCCAATGACCCCAATAGCGAGCTGGTGCGCCGGATCTTCATGATTGTTCGAGCCGAGCCCTCGATCACGTTCGTAGATGTCACTGACGGCAACGGTTCGGTGCACATGCGCTGCAATGGGGCTCGGCAGGATCCTGACCCGCAGCTTGTCAACCCGTTCTGCGACGACAACTGGCGCGTCCGTCGTCCTGGCGGTGCGGCCATCACCGACAATGTCTTGCCCGAAGAACCCCATGCTCTGGCTCTCGATCAGGAATTGGGGATCTTGTACGTCGGCCACCTGACCGTCACAGTGAATCACCAGCCCGTTGGCGGAGGCATTTCGACGATCGACATAGGTCAGCAGCACCCCAACCAGCCCGCAAGCGGCCTGCTGGACCCAAGTGCACCCAACGTCATCAATTCGATAGCTCGTGTCGTGTTTCCCAGCAGCTCGGTCCAGGGTGTGACGGCCCTCTCCATGAGCAAGCCCGGAGATCCCAACGACCCGCTCTATGCGGTAGCGCGTGCGAGCGCGGACATCACTGGGCTGGTGCTGCAGTGCCAAGCAGATGGGCAGCACTGCGACCCTAGCGATCGCATTTTGCGCGATCTCTCCCTAGTTCCCGGCGAGCAAATCACGTCATCCGCTTTCTTGCCGTCAGGCACTGACATCCGCGGCTTTCTGCTTTCCCCTGGAGGAGAGGAGGCCTACGTTCTTCATCGCAACACGCCCGAGTCGACCACCTCCTCGGATCCCGCTGCTCTGGTTGTGCTCGACCGACGACCTAATCAAAACGGGGAGCCGTCTGACACTCCCAGTGCCATCCTCGAGGTCTGTAGTGGGGCAACCCACATGCAGTTCCCCCCCGCCGGCCGAGGGAACCTGCTCTACATCACCTGTTTTGAAGGGGGGCAAATCTACGTAGTCGACCCGGGGCCACCTCGGGTCGTGGCTATCATCGAAACGGGCAACGGGCCCACGGACCTGACGTTTTCGCCCACCGATCCCAATGTCGCGTTCGTGGCCAGCTACGCGGACAACAATGTGTCGGTCATTGATCTTGAGCCAGGAAGCCCGACCCAGTACATGGTGGTGCAGCGGATTGGCTTCCCCCACGCGGATACCACTCAATGACATCGCGAGCAGCTCCGACGATAGTGATTTGTGCCTTGCTCGGCGCATGCAGTGCCACGCCAGCTGTGATTCCCGCACACAACCTAGAACGGCCCGGCGACATGGGGTTCGTGTGCCTCGCGATCAATGCCGACGGAACCCTGTCCGGCCAGTCCATGAGTGTCTGCCAGCCGCCGGGCGCAAAGGCCCCCGCGATCCAGCCGGCGGGATATTCGTCGCGGCAATTCGGCACGTTCGCCTTTGTCACCAACACTGCCCGTGGCGAGATGGCCGTGGTGGACATTGACAACGGCCGCCTTGTCGACCTCGATCCCGGCGTGTTCGGTTTCAACATGGTACCGGTGGGAGACATGCCTGAGTCGCTATCCGCCAGCGCGGACGGTTGCTGGGTCGCCACGGCAAATCGCGATTCCTGTGATCTCGGACTGGTTGATCCGTCGCTTCTGCTGACTTCGCAGTTTGGGTCAGCCGTGCCCGCCACCGGAACTGGCAGTCCGGCGACGCGGGTGGTTCCGACGACCGCGTCCGGGCGTCCGCTCTACGCTTCCCCCAAGGAAGTCGTATTCTTGTTGCCCAGCATCGCGACCGGGTCGTGCCAGAGCGAGCGCGCTTTGGTGACCTTCCCCTCCTGCGATCTGGTTGCGTTNNCTACTGCTGACGACGGGGGAATGCCTGCCTCGCCCGCGGACGCCGGCGGAATCGGTCAGGGCGAGGCGGGCGTGCAGACCAGCTCGTCTCTGGGAGTGGGCGCATTGGCCCTGCTTCCTGACAGCAGCCGCGTGTACGTGGGAGCCAGCGCCGCCGACGACTTCCTCACGGCCCTGGATATCGATCTCGCAAACGGAGCCTTCGTCATACCGGCGGGTGGCGGGCGCATTGCGCTCGAGCCAAAGGCAATCGGAATCGATCATTTGCGCCTTTCAGTCAATCCATTCGCGCCCGCCCCGATCACCTTGGCCGACGGCAGTCAGATGGATTTCCTCTACGCATTCGCGCGCGACGGTTCAGTCCGTGTGGTGAAAGTCTCCCCGCGGCCGGAACAGGAATGCGACGTCAATGTTCAACCCGATCTGGTCGGGCTGCCCGCCAACACCGGATGTTTTCCGGTTAGCCCCACGGCCCGGCGACCGCTGGCCCAGGGGCCTGGAATTCGTATTCCCACGCTTGCAGTGCGTACCGCAGCGCCGGCCATCCCGCGCGACATTGCAGTCATCGATTTGCCGGTCAGCGCGGCTGGCATCAGCACGAACCCGCAGTCATTGGCCGGCCAATTCGCCTTCCTGCTGGCCTCGAACGACGCTGTCTACATCCTCAACCTCGCACCCAAAACGCTGCTCAATGGCGAAGTGGCCTCTGAACCCAACACCCTCACTCACTCATTCCGCGAGGTCCGTTCGACCAATCAATACACGGCCGACACCCTGGCACTGTCGTCTACGCCACCGCTGCGCACGCCAGTGACAACCGACCTGTTGTTCCCAACCACGCCCATTTTGTCGACGACGAGCGGCCCTCGGCTGGAGGAGGTGGAAAATGATTCCACTTCGCCCGCAATGGGAAACACCATCAACGCCACAACGAACTATTGGGCCAATTTCCCTTACCAGGCGACCTATGTATCGCGCGAATTCACCATTGCCTGGGAAGCCGCTCTCCCCGGCACGGCGCGCAGCTCTGGCACTCTCCGTAGTCCAACTGATGCAAACTCGCCCGCAGGTGCTCTCGAAGACGTAGGCGCTGACTTTTGCGCCAAGGGCGTACTGCCCGGAGATCTGGTCGTCTTGCCCGGATGCACCGCAGACACCGACTGCAGCCCACAGGATAGTTTTTCCTGCCGTCAGCCAGTCGGCGGTGCCACGGGCTTGTGCCTGCCTATCGGCGCCGCGCAGAGTGTGGTCGATGGCTGTACCCGCTTCATGGGCAGCCGGCGGCGCTACGAGGTTTCTGCAGCCAATTCGACCAAACTGACGCTCGCGTTCCACCTGGACGAAGTGCCGAAGACCACGCTCAATCGCGTGGCGGCAAGCGAAGCTGGCGACGATACAGAATGCCAGCCCACCGCCGCCCATCAGGCATCGGGGACGTCTCCCGGTTTCCAGTGGCAACAGGTGTGGCCAAGCGAAACCTTCAAGCGTTGCGTAAAAGCTTGTGGCTACCAGACACTGTCTGGGGCGACAACGGCGGATGTCGACCGAGATTGCCGCCCAGGCTTCGTGTGCGAGAACATTCCCGGTTCTCTCGGGCCTCGCTTGCCCGGCGACACGCAGGCTCGGCCGGGGCCGGGGAGCTACTGCGTCGAGGCGCCGCCTCTCGATCTTGCCTGCTGGCCCCAGCCGAGTAACAGGTACCACGTCAATGTGGGCACCAGCTTTCTCGTCTTGGGCAGCTCTTTGCCGGACCTCAGAACCACGACAGTCATCAACGATCAGTGCCAGCTCGATCCCAACCGCGATTCCGCGCTGGCCGACCGAATTCCACTGTCAGCTCCCTTGTGTGCGACGATTGACGGCGTCGTGCCGGTCGACAACATCACGAAATTCTCCGCCAGCTCCACCGGCGCGGCCAACACAGAAGTGGCGTTGTTCGGCCAGTTGACACCGCCGGACCCCAGCACGGGAACACCAACTAACCCCAGACGTCCCTACTCGCCAATCACCCCACCCGGACCAAATCCGTGCCTATACCAAGACTTCAATTACGACGAACTCCAGTCCGTCGCCACGCCTGGCGCGGGAGCGGCTGATGGCGGCGCCGGGCCCAAGAAACCGGTGAAGGCCATCTTCCAGAATCCGCAGCTTCGTCTCGTCTTCACCAACCTCGACCAATATGGCGGCGACAGCCTGACCACGCGCCTGGACCTCATCGGCGGCTTCATCCCGGTCACGGTCGCCATCCCGTCGGTCGAGATCGCGTTGACCCAGCCCATCCACCTCTACACCGGGCCGAACCAGCTACCCGAGAGTCCTGTGATGACGGACCCTAACAATCCGATTTCCTATCCCTACGTGTATGTGCTGGACCAGGGGCGCACGGCGCTCACGCCGAATAGCCGTGGTCAGATCGTGCGCGTCAACGCCCGCAAGGGCGATAGCGCCCTGACCACCTTCGACTCAGCCACGAGTGGCGCCACGCCATTCCAGATTCAGTAACCGCCTGACGGCTTCGACTGGAGCGGGCAAGTGGCAAAGTTGACACATGGTACGACTTTAGCCTACAGTGTAGGTAAATGACCTCCAGTGTTCGAAGCACGGCTCGCGCGTTTTTCCAGACTGCGGTTGACCAAGTAAAACGCGAGGGCCTTGTGCCAGCGATTCCCGACAGCATTCCGATCGAACGGTCCAAGCGCCCTGAGCACGGCGACTACGCGAGCAACATCGCCCTGGCCCTGGCGAAGTCGGCCGGCAAGCAGCCGCGTGACTTGGCCGACATGATCGTCGATCGCCTGCGGGCTGCCGGCGGCGCGGACATATCAGAGGTATCGGTGGCCGGCCCTGGGTTCATCAATCTGCGCCTGTCCGACAGTTTCTGGCAGCGACGGCTTTTCGAGATTCTGGCGGCAGGCGGCCGCTGGGGGCAGGGAGAGGCAAAGCCGTCGCCGCGGGTGCTGGTCGAATATCTGTCAACCAACCCGACGGGGCCGCTACACTTCGCGCATGGTCGGCACGCCGCGGTCGGCGATTCGCTGACCCGGTTGTTGCGCTTTGCTGGCTACGATGTGTTGCGCGAGTACTACATCAACGACGCCGGCAACCAAGTCGCCATGCTCGCGCTGTCAGTGTGGGCCCGCTACATGGAAGCCGCAAAGGGTGAAGACTGGACGGGCGTGATCGTGCCCGAGGTGGCATTCCCCGCGAACGGCTACCGCGGCGACTACATCAGGAAGATGGGAGTTGAGTTGCTCGAACGTGAGGCGGGGCGTTTCGTCGGTGCCGACCCTCCTGCCGACATGGAACCCATAAAGCAGTTCGCCATCGGCCGCTGC
>PMJE01000126.1 GCA_003157315.1 Myxococcales bacterium
CCGCCGCTGTTTGCGCCGCCGCTGCTGGCCGTGTTCCCACCTGTACCAGCCACGTCACTTGTCCCAGGTGTGTCGGAACAACCGTATGCGCTGGCCAGGCCCACCGCGCAGAAAAGAATTGGGAGCAGAAGCGTGGAGGTTCGCGATTCGGGCGGAAATCTTGTTGCCATTGTCATTGCCTTGTGTCGAGCCTACGCGTACCAGCGACTAGGGCAGTGCCCCTAGGCTCGTGCGCGGCTTAATACTGTAACAGAGATCCACGCAGGTCAGAAAGCGCCGATTGCCCAAGACGACGACCGCCGGCGCCATCGACGCCTTTTCAGTTTCCCGCTAGCTGGTACACCTCGCTGCCGGCCAGCAGAAAGCCCCCAACCCCGTAGTCGTCGAAGTTGGCGAGCTTGGTCGGACCCAAGGCCCCGGGATTCTGGGTGTCTTCGGTGCAGGGGCGATCACCCGAGGATTGCGTATAGCCAAGCAGACCGTTCGACTGGAGCGCGACAGTCGACAGGCCGTTCCAGGCTTTCTGCAAAGGCGCACCGTAGGTCGCCGAGTCGAGCAATCCTTTGCGAATGCCCCAGGCCAGGCCGTAGGTGAAAAAGTCGGTTCCGCTGGTCTCCGGGCCATCGTCGCCGGTCATGCCGATGGTTGCGCAGTGGTTGGGATCCATGAGGCTCTCGTTCCAGAAACCGTCGGTGCGCTGAACAGCGATCAGCGCCTTGGCCAGGGCCTGGAAGTCCGAGACGTACGTGGCCCGGTGCGAATCGGTAGTGGGCAGGATGTCGAGAACCCGCACCAGGGCTGCCATGACCCAACCGTTGCCACGCGACCAGTAGAGGCCCTTGCCATTTGGGGCGGTGTAGTATGCGTCAGTGGTGCTTGCCGGTATGTTGTTGTTGATGGTTGCCGTCATCGGCGTCGCGGTGCCGCCACTCGGCGTGTAGTGCAAGTCGCGGAACCAGAGCCCGTCAGTCGCGTTCCACAAGCCCCCGCCTTCCTTGGTGCGGGCGTCGTTGTACATGACCCACATGCCGTCGAAATACGAAGTGTCGTTGTTCAGGACTCCCAGCTTCGCATAGCTCGGCATCGACATGTGGATGGCGTCGATCCACCACCACTTGTTCGAACTGGTAACCCCGCTCGACACCACGCCTTTGATGCTTGTCGTGATGGCCGTGATACGACTGGCCTGCGTGTCCCCGCGGGCCACCCCGATGTTGTAGATATCGATATACGACTGGCCGCAAGCCTCATTGTCCGGATTATCCGATGTCGTGGCTGGTGCAGTCACGTTTGCCATGGCCCAGGAATGCGAGTCACCCCACTTCACGGCGTAAGTGTAGTAGCTCGTCTTCTTGGTCTCGTCGGTTTCCACGTTGTAGAGCGCGTTGAGCCCTTCGTGGTACGTGGCTCGGGTCCAAAGATTGCTGGGCCGAGACTTGTCCGTGACGATGGCCGCCCCGGGGTCCGGGTGCTTGTTCATGAACCAGTCATTCGCACTTCGCATAGACGCGAGCACGGCCGACTTGGCCGGCAGGCCGGCGACCGTCGTGGCTCCGCCTCCGCTTGCCCCGCCCGTGCTGCTTGTCCCGCCTGTGCTGCTTGTCCCGCCCGTGCTGCCACCGGTTGCAGTGGAGCCGCCCGCCTTGGTCGCGCCGCCCGATGTTGTCACACCACCCGAACTAGTCGCGCCGCCCGATCCGGTCGCGCCGCCTGATCCGGTCGCGCCGCCCGATCCGGTCACGCCGCCCGAGCTGGTCGCACCACCCGCGCGCGTCGCACCACCTGAGCTGGTCACACCGCCCGAGCTGAGCGTGCCGCCGCTGCTGGGCGTACCGCCGCTGTTGGCGGTCGTGCCGCCGCTATTCACCCCGCCGCTGCTCGCGGTCGTGCCGCCGCTGCTGGGCGTGCCGCCGCTGCTGGCGGTCGTGCCGCCGCTGTTCGCCCCGCCGCTACTCGCGGTCGTGCCGCCGTTGCGCGCCCCGCCGCTATTCGCGCCACCCGAACTGGCCGTGGTTGTGCCCCCGCTGCTGCTCCCGCCCTGCCCGCCGGAATTCCCGTTCGACACGTTTGTGCACGCCGCGAACGTGACCGCCGCAGAAAGGAAAAACGCCCGAGGCCAGTGGGTTCGAAGAGAAGTGATGGTCATGAGTCATCCTCACTATTTTTCTGGAAAACATTCACGCCGAAGCCAGGGTTTCGCCTTCGTGTAGCAGCAATCTCGGCCTCGGATGGACGCTCATGATACACGAAAAGAAGGCGAAATCGCATGCCCACATACGGACGTTCAGGAGTTCCGGGTCGGGAGGAGATTTCAGCGTCGCGCGGGATATGCTCACCGACACCGCGCGTTACCTCGGCGCATCAATGCCGCGCTGTGCAGCGAAGCCTCTTGCTCGCCAACGGCTTCCCGGCATAGGCTCATTCGTTGACCATCGGCAGGACGTTTGAGATATACTTTTCTTCGGCCTCTGTAGGGGAGGCCAGCCGCATATTAGCGGCCACCCAAAAAGAAAATGCATCGCAGGGATCTTCTCCCGGCGAAGCCTAGAAAACATTTCCGAGGAGGCATGTGATGAACCGAACGACTCTCCGAATGCTCTGTGTTGCGGGCTTCGCGCTCGTCGGAGCGTCTTGTTCCCAGGGAGGGCAGACCAACGCAAACGGGGGCAGCGAAAGTTCGGGCGGTACCACCAGTGCGAGTGGTGGATCCTCATCGGGCGGCGCGACCAATACCGGCGGTACTACCGCCTCCTCCGGCGGTAACACCGTCACAGGTACCGGCGGTACGTCCAACTCGGGCGGTGTGAACAACTCGGGCGGCGACAACCCCTCGGGCGGCGTGACCGGCTCAGGCGGCGTGTCCGGCTCAGGCGGTGCAAGCCCCTCGGGCGGTGCAGCCAAGTCGGGCGGCGCAACCAGCTCGGGCGGGACCACGACCGGCTCGGGCGGCGCAACCGGCTCGGGTGGCGCAACCAAGACCGGCGGCGCGACCCCTTCAGGCGGCGCGACCACCTCAGGCGGCGTGACCACCGCGGGCGGCGTGACAAAGTCGGGTGGCGTGACCACCTCAGGCGGCGTGACCACCGCGGGCGGTGTGACCACCGCGGGAGGTGTGACCACCTCTGGCGGGACGACGACCAGCACAGGCGGCGCTGGCGGCGGGACGCCACTTGACCCCAATGAAATCGTCCCAACATTGGCTGGATACATGTGGATCGGAACATGTTCAGACGGACCCCTTACCGGGCTCGATTGCAACCTGCTCCCGTTGGCCGGCGGCGCTTGCCCGAACGCCACTTCAACTGACTTCACCAAGCAAGGCGTGTTTCGATCTGTCTCGCACACTGTGGGAGGAACAGCCGGGACCCAGTACACACTCAACTTCGAGGTGCGGGGCATCCTGGGGACCAAGTGCTACTCGGGTGGGACGATGCGAACCCCCGCGCTGGGCGCCAATCCGGAAACCAACAACGACGGTTGGTACATGGGCGGCCAACCCGTTTCAAGCAAGTGGAACACCTATGAAATCCATGTCAAGCCGGCCGTGGGGACCACTAACCTCAACCCCCTCGACAAGACCGAGAATATCTACTTCCTGAACGCATTCCCCTACCCACCGGTTACCTACGGCCAGGACACCTATTGCGAGGCGCACGAGACCTTCCCC
>PMJE01000298.1 GCA_003157315.1 Myxococcales bacterium
GAGCCGCCACTGTTGCTGGTCGTGCCGCCGCTGTTCGAGCCGCCGCTACCGGTGGTGGAGCCGCCCTTGTTTGAGCCGCCGCTGTTGCTAGTTGTGCCGCCACTGCCGGACGAGCCGCCCGATCCGGTTGAACCTCCGCTGTTGGAGTTGCCTCCTTCCGCGCCACCGCCGCCCTTGGCGGGCGAGCATCCCGAGGAAAGAAGCCCCACGGTCAGNNTTCCGGCGATAGGGGACAGAAACGTTTCTTCAGCGCGCTGCGCAGTTGATTTGAAATGCGAGATTGAGGATATCCAGCTATCACAAACACTCCCGCGCATCCACAGCGAGCTAACAGCTACCACGGGACGAAGGGGAAAAAGCAACTTCGATCGCCTAACGAAGCGGTGTGTCCCCGGAAACAATGCGGCAACGAAACGCGCTATTGACGTCACCGTTTCGATAGTGAACGGTGCACCAGGGCCAAGCGGAGCAGGAATGGAGTACATTCCCGGCGTGGGAAGCCACACGCGCGAACGGTGCGTCGCGAGCAGCAACTGACAATCCCTGCGAAACACAGCCGTGACCGCCTTGCTTGTCATCTTGCTGGCCTTGGTCCTTCGGGTGGGCTGGGTTCTGCTCGTGCCGACCAAACCAGTGGGTGACTTCGCCATGTACGTCGAGTCAGCGGCCCACTTGCTCAAATTCGGCTCCCTCGATCCAGAGTACATTTTCATGCCCGGGTACCCGCTGCTGCTCGCTGCTGTGCAGGCGCTGGGCGGAGGCTGGCTGGCCTGCAAGCTCGTGGGTGCTGTAGCGGGCAGTCTGGCTGCGGGCGCGGTCTTCGGCATCGCGCGCCGGCTGTGGGAAAGTCGGGCAGCCGCGCTGGTGGCCGGGCTGCTGTGCGCGCTCTGGCCGGCCGGGGTGGCCATGGCCAGCGTAACCGGCACGGACATGCCGGCGGCAGCGTTCATTACTTTCGGCTGTTACTTCTTGCTGCACTTTTCGCCGGAGCGGCCGCGGTTGGCCGCGGTGCTCTTCGGTGTGTTCATGGGTCTGGCTACATATGTCAGGGCCATTGCTCTGCCCCTTTGCGCCCTGGCGGTCTTCTGCCTTCGCGCCTCGGGCCTGGGCTGGAAGTCGGCTTTGCGCAGCACCGCTATTTCTTGCGCGGTGGCCGCGCTGCTGCTCGCGCCATGGGCCGTGCGCAACCGGCTCCGCTACGGCGAAACCTTTGTCAGTGACAGTCACGGCGGCGAAACCGCACTGGTGGGCGCCGACCCGAACAGCGACGGCCGCTATTCGCGCTCGCTGAATCGGATGTTCCACGAAACGACGGGCTACGCGATATTGGCCGAACCGCACCGCGAAGCCGATCGCGCGGCACTTTCCCTGGCCAGGCGCTGGATGCGCTTCGACCCCGCCTTTGCCCTCGGACTGGTTGTCGCCAAAGCTGAGCGGCTGCTGGTTCACGAACGTGCCTTGCTCTACTGGCCGCTCTTCCGCGCCGGCGTGCTGCCCGAACCGGCGCTCAGTTTGGCCGGCCGTTGGCGTTCTGCCGCCGAGTCGCTGGTGGACAACTTCTGGTTGGCGACCGTGGCGGCTGCGCTGGCCGGGCTGGGCGTTGCGCTGGCGCGACGGCGCTGGCTGGCCATCACTTTGCTGCCGTTCATTGTGGTCCTGGCTGGACTGTACGCCTTCATCTTTGCGGACCCGCGCTATCGGTTGCCCATCAGCTTGCTGGTGTTTCCTCTTGCTGCCGGCGGGTTCCACTGGCTGTTCCAGACGGCCAGAAACGCCATACGCGAGCGTCGGTTTTCACTGGCCACGCGCTGGGAAGCTGGCCTTTCCTTGGGACTGATCGTCACGACCTTTGCCGGCGCTCCGGCGCTGGCCTGGGCCGGCGGCAAGCTGCGCGAGCACCACCGCTGGTCTGTTCAGGTTTGCCACGTGGATCGACAGGCCCGCCTGTGTTCCTGGCGCAGGATCACCGCGCGTGATGACGAAGGAACGCCCTGGGTGCGCGGCGTGTGGAATGGCGTGGGCCTGGCTATCCCGGCAGCCGCGCCGGATCGGGCGCGGGACATCACTGCTGAAACCGAGCTGGACTTGCCACCCGGTGACTTCGCCATCGAGGCGTCATTCGACATCGCACCGCTGGACGCGTCGGCAAGCCTCCCGATAGGTGAATTCAGTGTGCAGGTCGGTGAAGATGCGCCTGGCCCGACGGTCTCGCTGGCCGCGGTAGCGCAAGCCACGCTGCAAGCGAGCCCTTTGCCCTTGCGGGTTGCAGCCCACCACCGTGGGGGAAAGCTGCCAGTGCGGGTGCACATCGCGATCCCGCCAGGCGTGCCGCCCACGATGGTGCCGGGCCGATTGTGGATGAACGAGCTGGCAGTCGTGGCGCTGCCGCATTAGCCCACGCTCAAATCTCTTTTCCGAGGGCGATAATCCGCTAGAACTGCCACCCCGTTCATGAAGTTCGACAACGTCTCCATCGTCGGGGTAGCCCATGTGGACGCCCCGCACCGCATCCCATCCGAGGATCTGGACGCGCGGCTGGCCCAGACCTACCGGCGACTAGGCATGCCGGCGCGGCTTCTGGAAAGCCTGACCGGGGTGAAAGCGCGCCGGTTCTGGGATGTGCAGACCCAACCCAGCGACGCGGCCACCCTGGCCGGGCGCAAGGTGCTTGCCGACACGGGCGTGGATTCGGCACGCATCGGCGCGCTCATCAACACCTCGGTGTGCCGCGACTACGTCGAGCCGTCAGTCGCGTGCTTTGTGCACGCCAATTTGGGCCTACCTGAGACTTGCCTCAACTTCGACATCGCCAACGCTTGTCTGGGCTTCATAGATGGAATGCACCTGGTGGGCAATCTGATCGAGCGCGGCCAGATCGAGTTTGGCTTGGTCGTCGACGGGGAAAGCAGCCGCACCGTGGTCGAGGCCNNGAGGCCACGCTCGCGCGCCTGAGCGCGGACAGCTGCGACGCACAGATGCTGCGCGACCAGCTCGCCACCCTGACCGTGGGCTCGGGCGCTGCAGCCATGATCCTGGCGCACACGCGCCTGGCCCCGGGCGGGCATCGCTTTCACGGCGGGACCAGCCTGGCCGCGACCGAGCACAATCAGCTTTGCCGGGGCCAGCTCGACGTGGGGATCACCGACACGCGCAGCCTGTTGCTGCACGGGGTGGGGCTGGCGCAACGGACCTGGGCGCAGGCGCAAAAAGAGCTGGGCTGGAGCGCGGAATCCGTCGACCTGTTCGCCCTGCACCAGGTGAGCGAGTTGCACACGCAAGAGCTGGCCCGCGCGGTGGGCTTTGATCTGGCGAAGGCATTTCTCATCTACCCGGAACTGGGCAACGTGGGTCCTGCCTCGGTTCCCATTGTCCTGTCCAAATCGGTGGAAGCCGAACGTGTGTCGCCGGGTGACCACATCGTCCTTGGCGGCATCGGCAGCGGGCTGAACTGTACCGTGGCGGGCGTGACCTGGTGAGGGCGTGCGACTGTGACGGATCGCTCGCGCATCCCGCAGTCGCTGTATCCCTTCGCTGACCACTTCCTTGATCGCGGCGGGCTACGTCTGCACTACCTCGACGAGGGACAGGGAGAGCCGGTGGTCATGTTGCACGGCAACCCCACCTGGTCGTTGCATTTCCGCGCGCTGGTGCTGGCGCTGCGCGATCGGTACCGCGTGGTGGTACCCGACCACATGGGCATGGGGCTGTCTGACAAGCCCGGGGATGGCCAGTACCGCTACGGTCTGCAAAGCCGCGCCGACGATCTGATAGCGCTGCTCGATCACCTGGGTCTTGTTCGAGGCGTGACCCTGATCATGCACGACTGGGGCGCGATGATCGGCATGGCCTGGGCGGTGCGCTTGCCCGAACGGGTCGCTCGCCTGGTGGTGCTCAACGGCGCGGCCTTTCACGTGCCGCCCGATGCGCATGTGCCTGCGGCGCTGCACCTAGTGCGCAACCGCGCGCTGGGCGCACTCGCCCTGCGCAGCTCGGATTTCTTCATCCGGACAGCCGCGCGCACTTGCTGCACCCGTCGGCCTATGCCGGCCGAGGTGCTCGACGCCTATCTCGCGCCCTACGCGAATTGGGCCGATCGCATCGCGCTGCTGCGCTTTCCGCAGGACGTGCCGCTTGTGCCTTCGGACCCTTCCTACCGCCTGGTGAGCGACATCGAAGCTGGCTTGCCGCAATTTCGGCAAACCCCCGCCATCATCTGCTGGGGCGAGCGCGACGTGGTTTTTCCACCGAGCGTGCTAGACATCTGGCGTGGGCACTGGCCACACGCCGAGGTCCACCGCTTCCCTGATTGCGGCCACTGGGTACTGGAAGATGCGCCCGACGAGATCGCCGCCCGCGTTCGCGCGTTCCTTGCACCCATGCTTCGGGATTGACTACGCGACTTCGATCCTCGCCACTAGGCCGGCCATGGATCGCCATCGCACGCCTGCCACCGAGCAGGATCTCCGCCACAACCGCCGCGTCGAGAACGATCGGCGATGCTCCCTTTCTTCGCTCAACAACCGCACGATCGTCGAACGGGCGGCCACTGGGCGCAACCTCGACAGCCGTGCCAGGATCTCAGCCGGCGCTGGCCGCTCGCTCGACCGCTGTATCTCGACCAGCAAATAGTCTGACAGCGACATGCGCGACTGCCGGGCGAGACTGATCAAGCGGCGGTGCACGTTATCCGGAACGTGCCGGACCTGGATCATCTTGGCCATAGATCCAGGGTACTTGCATGTGGGCCACATGCAACAGGTTCTCGTTCGGCGCATCGATGCCGCCAGATCCACGTCCGAGGGAATCACCCTGGACAGTTTGGGTCAGCCACCAGCGCATATCCGGTGATGTCCACCGTACCCGTGGAGCTGCTTTGGAACGGAGAGCGAAGCACACTCAGTCCGTCCGGCGGCGTGGTCTGGCCGAGAGCTGAGCCACTGCAGGCGCAGCTCTGCAGTTGTTCGTTGCAGATGCATTGAGCCACCGGAGCAGCTCGCCAGTAATTCGAGGTGGCGTTCAGGGGGAGCCCGGAGTTGTTCCAGACGTCGTAGCCGTTCGGGCAGTTGCTGCCGGCGCAGCAGAGACCGGGTTCGGCCTTGCCGTTGCACTTGAAGGTGTTCATGGCCGGAGTGCTGTTATTGGTGCCAGCCAAATTCACGACGGCGTTGGCCCCGTCGGTCGAAGACAGCGGGCTCCGTTGTACAACGCCGGTGTGGTTGTACACCACGTTGGTCCCGAAAACGGTGAGTCTGCCAACCTCGGCATAGGCGCCGTTGCAGCCGCTGTGTTCGAGACTCCCATAGGAGAACGTCACCTGTGGGACATTTGTGGATAGCGTGGCGTTCGCTCTGAGCGTGATGCCGTCCTCGGACATGCAGCGAATGGTGCCAGACACGTTGACCTGCGCATCGCCCTCGGCATATATGCCGAAGCGGTCCGTCTTGGTCGAACACGGGCCAGAGGCAGTGCCCACCGACAGCACCGGAACGTTGAAGCGGCACCCCATGCCGGCAAAGACTCCGTAGCTGGCGGCTCCGCTGATTGCCAAGTTCCCCAGCCCGCAGTACGAAGAACCATCCTGCAAGAACTCTGCCAACGTTTGTGAATCGGTGCTCGATTCGCAGAGCACGCCGGCGTCCGACGCATTCGTGATGGTCACCGCTGCTGCGGAGAAATGGACACTGCCGCCGTCCACCAGAATCCCATTTGCGACGTTGCCGATGCTGATGGTCGGACCACCATAATTGCACCCATAGGCCCACGAACCCGAACCCAGCCCGTCCACCGCTCCCCCCACAAGGTGGATTCCGTTGACCACCCTACGGATATCGATGCTCCCGTACAGGTTAGTGCTCGCAATCGCGCTGGCCGGGGTTGTCCCAACATAGACACCGTCGCTCGCGCCGCCCGGCTCGCCCTGACAGGTTGTCCCTATCAGCAACGTCTGGAGGGCGGCAGTCGCCGTATCGTCCTGAGCAGAGAAGACCGGCACGCCGGATGCCCCGCGGAAGCACACGGCAGCAGCTGAACTCGACGTAACGGTCGCACCCTTGCGCAACCTGATCGGGTATTGTTCCAGCGCGCTGGCGTTTCCGAGGGAATCACCCGTGACGTAGATAGTGCTGTTCTGGCTTGCGACCTCAATGGCTTGTCCCACGGTGAGGCAAGGCCCGCCGAATCCCTTTT
This sequence comes from Myxococcales bacterium, assembly GCA_003157315.1. The sequence goes on from PMJE01000298.1 coordinate 6,187, forward strand.
GCTGTACGCGACCGCAGCAAGCGTTGTCGACACCGACGCTTGGGTCGGCGTTGACGTACGCCACGGCCTGAGTGAAGGCCGGGCACACCTGGCAATCGCCCTGAGAGTATGTTTGCCCATCCGGGCACACGCAGTGCCCCTGAGCACTGCAGGTACCCACGGCGCTGATGCCGCAGGTTTGACCTGGCTGTCCTGAGGCTGGACCACTGATCTGGCAGGTCGAGACGCCGAGAATGCAGCTAGTAGTCGCCACGCCGCAGGGATCGGACGGCGTGCATGTCACCCCGGCCGCACAGGTAGTGCAGGTGCCGGAGTTGCAGACCTTGTCGGTGCCGCACGGGGTGCCATTTTGCACAGAAAGGCCGGTGTCCTGGCAGGACGGCACGCCGTTCGTGCAAGTGATGCTCCACACGTGGCACGCATTGGCCGGCGTACACAGGTCGCCCTCCACGCAGGGCTGCCCGCCGCTCCCGCCGGTACCTCCTCCGGATCCACCGGTGCTCGGGGAGCCTCCGCTGTCGGTTGCTCCACCCGTGGCAGGCGCCCCACCCGTGGCCGGCGCCGTCCCGCCGGTCGTGAGCCCGCCGCTCGCAGATGTGCCGCCGGAAGCCGTGGTGGTTCCCCCGGTAGCGCCACCGCTCCCGGATGTGCCACCGGAAGCAGACACGGCCGGGCTGTCGATCGCAACGTCGACTGCGGCCTCGAGCGCGGGCGCATCAGGGCCCGTGTCGGGCGTCAGAGGTGACAGGTCCGGCGCCGTGAAACTCGCGTCTGGCGTCCGCAGATCAACGGCAGCGTCGGGCGGGCTGGTCGCGCCGCCGGTTGCTGTGGTGCCACCATTGGCAAGAGTGCCCCCTGAAGTGGGGGTGCCGCCAGTCGCGAGGCTGCCCCCTGCAGCGGGGCTGCCGCCAGTGGCGGGGCTGCCCCCTGCAGCGGGCGTTCCGCCGGTGCTGGCTGGAGCGTCCACGGGCAGATCGATAGAGGCATCAAGGCTTTGGCTGATTGAACCTCCTGTGCCCGGGGCACCGCCACTGCCGCCTCCGGCGCTATTGGCGCCTCCGGTGCTCCTCAGCATGTCCGCGCCATGATCTGCGGAAGCATCAGGGCTCGGACCGATTGAACCGCCCGCGCCACCCGAGCCTGAAGCATCGGAGCTGGCTACCCCGCCGTCGGCCGGAATGAGGTTGTTTTTCGAGTCCACCTGGTTTGGCTCGGCGCATGTCTTCGAGGTGGCGCAGGTCTGTCCAGCGGGGCAATCAACGCTCGACTGGCACTGATTGTGGCAGCGCTGATCCGCGGCGCAGGTGAGCGGTGGCGTGCAATCGCTGTCGTATACGCAATGAACTTCGACGGGGAGCTGACACACCGTGGATTTGTCGGCGACGGTGATGCAGCTCTGTCCCGCGGGGCAGTCCGCGGTTGTGTGGCAAGCGTCGTGGCACTTGCCCATGGTGCAGACCAGGGACTGGTTGCAGTCGCTGTTCAGGATGCAAGCCCCACCCACTTCTATCTTCTTCGCCGAATCGCTGCAGGCGACCACCAGCCATGATGAAACGATGATTAAGCAAAGAACGCGTTCTATTTCATGCGATGTCGTCATCGAGAACCCTTTCGTTCCAAGTAGCGGCTTTCTCACCCGCGATCGCTCGTGCATATCAGCAAGCCCCGTGCCAGCGCAACTCAGCGAACAAAGCGTGGATTTTCGCCACGATCTTTCTGGTGCCGTTGCACTTCAAGTACAAAGTCCACAGACCGCTTGTACATCAAGTGCAACGCCGGCCATCTGGCCGAGCGGGTTGCATTTGCACACACGAAAATCCGGAATGTCTTGGCTCGCAGCTGGGCTTCACTCCGACGGCAGGAATGATGCGGCCATTGCTGCGCTATCGCGGCATCCCGCCGCGCCCCTGCCGTCCTGGGGAACCTGGCTATCTTCCTATCGCCCGCCTGGCTGACACGTGGTGTCTAGCGCAACTCTGAATATGTCACTGGCACCCGACCGACGGGGACAGGTTCAGTGTTGCGGAGCGAAAGCCCTCGGGCGGACGGCAACCACTGGGAACGCCGCGAGCACCTTCGCATCGAAGGTTGCAAGTGGGAGGTTCTCGCGACTTGCAAGTTCAACGAACAGGGTGTCATACACCGCCACCCCCGACTGAATCGCCCGTTCAAGAGCGCCATGCCACAAGGTCTTGTTTGGGACGGATTGAATCCCCAGTTTCGCCGCAAGGCCGAGCCGTTTCCTGCCCTCTTCGGCCAGAATGACATTTGCCCGTATGGCCATCCAAATTACATTCGCTAACTCCGCTTCCCACACAGCTGGCGCGAAAGCACCATCGATCGCGTGCCAGAAGCGGCTCGCTTCGTCGACGAATGGTCGCGTGCCCAAGAGGAAATACGCGAGGACGTTCGTATCGACGACCGCTTTCATTCGCGCCCCGCGGTGATCCATTCGTCGACTTCCGCAGCGGTCGGACGACGTGCCTGCTTACCCCATGCCGCTTCGATCTGGGCGAGGACAGAGAGTCGCTCACCGACGTGTTCGTTGATGAGTTCACGCACCTCCTGTTCCATGGAGCGACGGTTCTTTCGGGCTAGAGTCCTCAGCAACTTTGCGACTTTTTCTGGGACATTTCGGATCGTGAGAGTTGCCATAGATTCACCTGCTAGCACTATGCTAGCATCCCGATGGCCGGTGTTGGGGCTTCTACGCGAGACAGCTATTATGGTAGGTCCGCGGCGCAGGCACACCGCCGTTTGTCGCCGAGGTGAACCAACATGAGCGAGATCAGGAAAGAGCAGAAACCGGGGTTCTTCGTTCCGATGATCGACCGCACCAAGTGCGAGGGTGGCTACCACCACGCCTGCGCTGATGCCAAATGCCCCTGCGTCCCGGCTTGCCCTTACGGTGTCCTTGAGATCCGCCCTTTGACTGCCGAGGATAAGCGGCTCCTGTCGCTTGGAGAGTGGTTCAGGGCATGGGTCCACCGCAACAGGCAGGCTTACGTGGTCAAGGCTGATGGCTGCACGGCTTGCGCCCGATGCGTCCAGGCATGCCCGGTTCCGAACGTCATCAAGTTGAGGCGGCAGACCCAGGCGTGAACCACTACCTGCTGGCCGTCCTGGCCACTAAGTCCCGTTCCGCCCTGGGCGTGCGACTTAGCCAGCACGCCTCGTCGGAACCGTGGCCGGTTCCGGCTATCCGGCCCCGGCCTCCGGCTCCGCCGCCGCCAACCCGGCCGCTCAACCAGCTACGAACTTCCGAGAGGCGGTACTATTGTGCCGAACCGGGCGTGTAGAACTTCACGTCAGGCGTGATCCATCCCGTGTATTCGCTCCAGTTGTGCAGGTGGAACTGCTGGGGGATGCTGGGATGGGCTGGTGCCGCGTCCAGATCGCAGGCGCCGTTGGAGAAGATCCAAATCTTCGACTCGTTGTACACGATGACCTCTTCCTTGCCGTCGCCGCACAGATCGGCGTGCTGAGCGTCGTCCACCAGGTTGCCGGTGTGGGGGAATTGGGCGATCACCTTGTCATTGCCGTCGTACAGGGTAGCGGGCGTCTGGCCGCCTCGGTGATAGGACAAGATGAGGTCGGTGCCCTGCCCGTCCCAGTTGTTCATGTTTTCCGTCACCGTGATCCAGCCGTAGTCGGTCCGGGATTCTTTCCACAAGAGTTTGTCGGTCGAAGACAGGAGCACGTTGGCATCGTGGCCGGTCGCGGTTCGCGGACCGATCCGGTCGAGCAGGACCACCTCGAGACCTGCATAGTCCGAACGATATTCGCCGATGCCCATCTGCTGGTTTTCAACCGTGTTGTTGTCCTGCCAGTACTGTTTGCCTGTCTTCCAGTCGAACATGGCGGCGTGGTTGCCACCGACGACGATCTCATATCCGTTGGCTGGATTGCCGTCGACGTCGGCAGTGGCGATGCAGTCGGCGTGCATGGTGAGTTTCGGACTCGACGTGGTGTCGGTCGACCATTGCATAGTTCCGTCGCTCTCCAAATAGTCGTACCCGCCCATGACTTCGTCTTTCCCGTCACCATCCCAGTCGTACACCAAGGGAAAGTGTCCCGTGGTGCCCTTGTGGGTCCACAGTTGCGTGCCCGCCTTGGTCGTCGTGTCGTCGATGCCGACGATGGCCCAAAGATTGGTGTATCGGTCCTTGACGACGATGTCCTGTGGCCACCCGTTGCCTCGCAAATTGGCAAAGATGATGCAGTCGTTAGAACCGGTTGCTGGCAAGGGGATCGTGCGTTGCAACTTCCCGGTAGTCCCGTCGAGCACGGTGATCGAGGTGTCGTTCATGGCGGCGAACACCTCGGACTTGCCGTCCCCGTCCATGTCGTAGACTTGAATCGGAATGTCCGAGCTCGCTCCGTGGAACTGGCCAGGCGTTCCGTACTGCCACAGCTGGTTGCCCTTGAGGTCGAACGCCGTCACGCAGACCACAATCTGGGGCGTCCCACCGCCGAGAGTGGACTGATCCGTGGGCTGTCCCATGACGATCTCCATCTTGCCGTCGCCGTTGATGTCGCCCAGCCGCATTCCGGGCGTGCCGACAACCTTGCTAATATCGAAGGAACTGATNNCGCGCCACCGCTTGCCTTGCTGCCGCCAGCCCCCGTCGTGCCACCGCTTGACGTGGCACCGCCGGGTGCCGTGGCGCCACCGACTGCCGTCGTACCGGCGACTGCAGTCGTACCGCCGGCTACCGCCGTACCGCCGGTGCGAACTGTGCCACCCGCACTCCCAGCCCCGCCCGTGACGCCGGTGCCTGGCGCAGTAGCAGAACCGCCACCCGCCAAGGTGCCACCTGCGCCAGCGCCTCCCGTGGCGCCACTGCTGCCACCAGAGTCGGGACTCCCCGCAACGCCGCTGCTGCCCGCTGCGCCGGCCCCGCCGCCGGGAACTGTGGTGCCTGCCACCGGCCCCGCACCCGCGCTGCCGGACGTTCCGCCTGGACCGCCGCTGGTTCCGGCTTGACTAGACGGCGCGGCGGACGTTCCCCCACCGCCCGAATTTCCAGACCCGCCGGTCGCGCCGCCTGGACCGCTGTGCGCGGTACCACCGGACCCGGAGCACCCGAACAGGCTCAGGGTGCCGACCAAAGCAACGGCCAGCAGACATCTACGCTGAGTTTCCAGGAAGCTCTTCATCGCGACTCTCCTCTTGCGGTGGCTTCAGGTTCACGTTCAATAGCAGTGACCTCTTCTCAACCCACGGCTCATTCCTTTTCACCGCCAAGAGGAGCGGCTCTGGGGAGAATTGCCGGTTGCCTAGGTCGGTGCCGCCAAGATGAGATGGCGCGGTCATCGGGCACGCAAACTGCATGATTTCAGTCGGTTAGGTGCGCCTAGGCGCTACGGGATGTACTGGCGCTACGCTCTTCGTCGCCGCAAGGTCAGCACCGACTCAAAAAGCAGCAAGCCGATCATGACCGCGGCCAAACTGTGCCACAATTCGACCCGGTGCTTGGGTGGCTTGGCGCCGGGGGATGCCACTGCAATGCGATCGGGCCGAAGCGCGGGATCGAGGCGGGCGGGGTTGGACTCGCGCGTGTCCAGGTTGACTACGAAG
>PMJE01000309.1 GCA_003157315.1 Myxococcales bacterium
GCTCATCAATGCCGCCCAGGCCATCCCGGAAGGCAATGTGCCCAACAACGAGATCAGGATTTCCACCACCACGGACCGAACGGGTCGCGCCGTCATTCAGGTGCAGGACAGTGGCGTGGGCATCCCGCTCGACGTCCTGCCGCGGGTCTTCGATCCCTTCTTCACCACCAAAGCGGTGGGCAAGGGAACCGGTCTGGGCCTGGCCATCGTCCACCGCATCGTCACGGCTTTGAAAGGGGAGATCTACATCGAAAGCCAGGTGGGCTCGGGAACCACCGTGCGCATCATTCTGCCGCCGGCCCAGGGGGCGCCCCAGGCTGCGGAGGCAAAGCCGCTCTCTCCCCACGACGTGGGCGTACGCGACGAGCGTCGCTTGCGTGTGTTGCTGATTGACGACGAAACCGCCTTGGGCACGTCGTTGCGTCGCTGCATCAGCCGCTACTGGAATGCCAGTTTCGTCAACGACGGCCGGCAGGCCCTAGAGCTGCTGCGTCACGACGCCGGCTACGACGTCATCGTGTGCGACCTCATGATGCCTGAAGTGACGGGCATGGATATCTACGAAGAGCTGGTCCAGTCCAAGCCGGATCTGTCGAAGAGAATGTTGTTCATGACCGGCGGTGCCTTTACCGAACGGGCCCGCAGCTTCCTGGAAAGCGTACCCAACCGTCACCTGGATAAGCCATTTGACCTAGCCCAACTCGAGGCCGCTGTTCGTTCGGTGGCGGCCAACTGAGGATAGATGACCGCCATGGTGAAGCTGTCGACATCGGTGCTGGAGGAACTGTGGTTTGGTGAGGATGATCCGGCTGTCGCCGACGCCAAGGCGGCGGAGAGCCTGGCGGCTCACTTGGCCGAGCTTGAGGGATTGAGGCCTTTTCCGGTGGTGGTGCAGAAGGTGATCGCTTGCGTCGCGCGCCCCGACTTCAGGATGGAGCAGGTGCGCGATCTCATCGAGGAGGACCCCGCCCTGACTGCTCGCATCCTTCGCGTGGCCAATTCGGTGGCGTTTCATACGCGGGTGCCCTGCGCTTCGATCCAGGATGCCATTGTCAGAATGGGTGCACGCACGGTCACCGACCTGGCCAGTGGAATGGCGGCCATGACGGCGTTTGCCGATCTCAAGGGCGCGGGCAAGGCCGTGCGCGAGCACTGTGTGGGCACGGCCGCCATCGCGCGCGCGCTGGCTTACCGCATGGGCGACGGGGCCACTCCCTCGCTGGCTTTCTTGGTGGGCCTGCTGCACGACATAGGCAAGCTGCTCATCATGCAGACCCGGCACCAGAGCTATGCGGAGTTGCTAGCGGCCACCGCTGGTGTTCCCGACGAACTCCACCTTCAGGAGCGCGAATTCCTGGGCTACGATCATGCGGTGCTGGGCGGGCATGTTCTGGCCAAGTGGGGCCTGCCCTATCCCGTGCCCAAGATCGTGGCCTGGCACCACCAACCCGCGCGCGCCTATCAGGAAGGAGGCCCGGTGGCGGTCCTGGTGGCCGTCTTGCGCATCGCGGATGTGATCGACACGCTGGTCTCCAGTGACAAGCCGACCGACGGCGCCACTATCAAACGCCTGGCCACCGGCCCGGATGCGATTCGCGGCGGCATTCGCGAAAAGGACATCGTGGCCACATTCTCCGAGGCGTCCACGCTTCGGGGTGAGGCCCTCATGCTCTTCCGCTAGCGGCGAAGGACACGGACCATGGGCTACACCAACAATCCCACCTACGGCAGAGGCCAACACGCCATTGCCAACGATGCAATCCTGGTGGGGACGGCCGATCAGTTCGCGGGGCGCTTGCGCGCGCATTTCAGCTCGCCCGGATACACGCCGCCCCTTTTGCCCAAAGTGGCCCTGGAAGTACACGCGCTGACCCAGCAGTCGGATGTGGACGCGGCCAAGGTGGTCGAGGTGATGCGCAAGGACCCCATGCTGGCGGGGCGTGTACTCAAGATCGCGCAGTCGGCGGCCTTCGCGCCTGTGGGGACCATCACTTCGCTGCAGGACGCAGTGGTGCGTTTGGGGCTGCGCAACCTGTCGGAGATCGCCTGGGAGGTCTCCCTGGGCACGCGCGTCTTCCGCTCGCGCGCCTACAGCGATGCGATGGAGATGGTGCGCCGCCACAGCACGGCCTGCGCGTATCTGGCCCGCATGGTGTCCAGTTTCACACCCCTGGCCTCGGAGTATGCCTTCCTGTGTGGGCTGCTCCACGACATCGGGATAGCGGCGGCCCTCATTGTGCTCGGCGAAGAGAAGCGCACGCAAGCGGGGTTCGATCCCGCCACGCTCGCGATGGCCTTGCAGCAGTGCCACCAGGAGGCATCGGCCACGGTGGCTAGTTTGTGGAGGCTGCCTGCCGATGTGACGCTGGTGCTGGGCCACCACCACGATGTGGTGATCAATGGCTTGGTGCACCCGCTCGCCGCGGTGGTGGCGCTGGCCGAAGACCTGACCCGCGATGTGGGGCTGGGCATCGTGCTCGACGGCCACAACTGCGACGTGACCAGCGACGATGCCTTGGCCCAGGCCCGCAGCGCCTTGGGGTTCGACAGCGCGCGCATGGAGAAGCTGAGACAAGAGGCCGGGAAACTGCTTTCCACCCTCGAGCGCGGGGCCGTCATGGCGGCGGCAGCATCGCAAAGTCGCCCCAAAGCCCAGAGGTCCAAGCAGTGACATCCCGCGAACTTCTCGGCCTTTCGTCTGCGCAGGCTTCTTTGAGACCGGCCCCAGGGCAGGTAAACTCTCGTCCCGTGGCCGACGCTGTCGATCTGATTCCTCGCGTTATCGATCTGATGAATCGGAACGCCCTGCGCATTCCGCCCTATCCGGCGGTGGCAGTGCGCCTGCGCCGGGTGATTGCCCGGGGCGACTATGGAATTGGCGAGCTGGAGCGGATTGCAGGTGAGGATCAGAGCCTGGCCGCGACCCTGCTCCGCTACGCCAATTCCGCGGTCTACCGCCGGGTCACGCCCACCACCACCTTGGGGGCGGCCATCATGCGCATCGGCGCCACCGAGGTGGCGCGCATCGCCCTGGCCCTGAGCGTGGGCGGCTTCGCCGTCGAGCATGGGCCGCTGGCCGCAGTCCGCTTCCGGGTGTGGCGGCAGGCGCTGGTGTCGGCCTTGTGCTGTCGGGCCCTGGCCTACTGGCGCCAGACCGACGCTGAGGAGGCCTATGTGTGTGGGCTGTTGCATGACTTCGGACGGGTGGTGGCGGTGTGCGGGTTTGAAGACATCCTCGCGCGCACGCACGACAAGCGCGTCTTGACTGAGGCGGCCTGGGCTGAGGCTGCAGAGCAGGTGCACCTCAAACTCGGCATCCTCACCGCCCAGCGTTGGAACCTTTCGCCCTTGCTCTCGTCGGTGATCACCAACCATCACACACCGGAGCGAGCGGGCGCCTATCGAGCGATGGTAGACATCGTGGCAGCCTCCGACAAGCTGGTGGAAGCCCTGGAGAAGGAGCCCCATCCCAACACCAGCGACCTGATGAAGGCTGCGCCTCTGCGGATTGACGAGGCCGAGTACATGGTGACCATCCTGTCCACCGTGGCCGCATCGGTGAGCGCCATCGACGAGACCACCGCAGTTCCCGAGGTCGAACATGCGGCGGCTAGCAGCCAGGTGTCACGGCCGCCGACCGCGCTCGCGCCGCCCCACAAGGCAGTGGAGTTGAGCGTGGGTCTTCTGCGCTCAAGTGGCAACGTTGCCTGCCGGGGCACCTACCTGGCGCGCGATGGACTCGCCTTTGTCGGCAAGATCAAGATTCGCGAGAACAGCATGATCCGGCTCGCCGTGGAGACGCCTAGACAACCGCTCGACGTGTGGGCCGTGGTCGCGTGCTGCGAGCCCGAAGGCGCTGAAAGCCGGATTGAGGCGCGCCTGTTCGCAGTGCCGCCCGAGTTGCAGGCGGCTTGGGACCGGCTTTACGCCTCGGTCGGATAGCGATTTCACAGGTGTTTGAGCGCATCGTCGGGCGGCTCAGCCTTGCTCTGGCTCTGGCGCTCCCAGGATCGGCTGACGATCTCTTTGGAACCTAGGCCGATGGCCAGGGCCAGGGCGAGCACGATCCCGCCGAAAAGAATGGCGAAGCCTAGGCGAACGATGTCGCCTCCCACGCGCAGGTGATCGAGTGCCATGGCCGCGGCAAAGACCAACACCAGCCATTTGAGCGCCAGGCTGAGCAGGCGCGCCGACTGAATCTGCATGTTGACCGCGCTGATGAGCACCGCGCGCGCGAGAAAGCGCGCCAGCAGGACGCCCAGCAAGACCACAATGATGGCGGTGCCCAAATTGGGCAGGGACTCCACCACATGCGGGATGAGCTGGGGCGTGACCCCGGCCCCAAACGCAGTCAGCCCGACCAACCAGCCCAGCACCACCACAGTCCAGGTGACCGTCTTGCGCAAGAGCAGGGTCGGGCTGTTCTTGGGCGACCATTCGGCCAGAGCCACGCCTCCCCACTTCTGCAGGCGTTTGTCGAAATCGAGTGCGCGTAGGATGAGGCCGACCAAGGCGCCCATGGCCCAGCCCACAAGCGATGACAGCAAGACCGCCATCACCAAGGCCAGCAGCCCAGGCAGGAAATTGGCTACGCCCACCAAAACGCGGTGGGTGGCCCCGTAGAGTGCGTCTTTGATTTGGTCCCACATGAATAAACGCTCCTTTCTCCACAACTCAGATCAAGGGTTGAAGCGATCGGGCCAGCGCCAGCGCGAGATTAGATATGGCTTCTGCGCCTCGTAGACCATGGAAAGCTGCTGTACCCTCCGTTCCACGTCCTGGGCAGGCGCGGCGCCCATTTCGCGCACGAAAGAGGCCAGCCAGCCCAGATAGAGCGGGGTCAGGGCGCGCAAGAGGTGGCCACGGTTCATCACGTGCAGGCGGTAGCCGAGCGCAAAGTCGTACACGATGCGCGCCCACAGATCGTCGGCCAGGGTGGCCCCGGAAGCGTCGTCGCGGGCGAGATACTTGAGCGCCAGCAGGGTTGCCGGCGGCAAGACTGCGGCCCACACATCCTGCAGGGTTCGGCAACCGAGGCGGAATGACTCCCACATCTTGTGGGCGTCAACCGGGGGTGGGTTGCCCGCAATCTCGACCGGCGTACCGAACCAGCGGACCGGTTCCGAGCCGCGCACCTTCTGCCAGAACGCTACGTTGCGGGTCATCTCGTCGAAAACCGAACCCAGTACCCCGGCCAGGATGGTGCTCAAGTCGAGCGCCGGCCCGCTGGCCGCGTGCTCGGCCGGGCCCAGAAAAGCCTGGCACACGCTGTACTCGCCGCAGATGGCTTCCGTGATGGCACGCGCGTCAGTGGCCAGGGCAGAGATCTCGATGTCCCAGATTCCTCGCGCGAGAAAGCGCTCGACCAAACGGCCCGACAGCGCGAACACGCTGCCCAGGGGCTGGCGCACCCGCTTGCCGTAGAGCGCTCGCGTGAGCGGATACACGATGCCGTTGCTGATGCCGCCGTCGAGTTTGTGCCGGGCGGGGCAGGGGGCCACAATGTCGAACTGTTCATCGAGGATAGGGCGTGCAAGCTGCGCCACCCATTCCGCACCCATGCTGGTCAGACTGGCGTCGAGCAGCAGGCAGGCCCGGGCACGCACCTTCAGCGCCAGCTCCAAGATCATGCGCAGCTCCCGGATCTCGACGCCAGGGCTCGCCACGCCCGCGGCACGCTCAGCCGGCCCCAGCTCGCGCAGCGCCGGGCTCTCTGTGCGCAACCCGCGCACCTGTTCGCGGGTGCCGTCGCTGGAGCCAGTGTCGGCGCTGACCAGCAGGCTGCTCTGCCCGCCGAAAGACTCTGCCAACCCAACCTGCGCCGTGCGCAGGACCAGAGCAACTGTCCCGGCGTGATTGCAACTCGGCACCCCGACCACGATTTCAGCCGTGGCGGGCGCCGCCGGCGCCACCGCTGCAATCCGTTGGCTGGAGTCGTGCACCGGCTACCTTTCGCCCACCGGCTCGCGTACTAGGGCGAGCAGACCAAGCAGGGGGATGCGCGCCCAGGTCGGCCGGTGATTGAGCTCATAGTCGAGCTCGTAGAACGCCTTGCCCACCAGAAAGGCGTCGAGCACTCGGGCAAGGCTGTTGCTGTCCGCCGGGAGGAAAGCCGCGTTGGCCGCAACCGTGCGGTAGCTGGCCAGAAACGCCGCCGAGGCGGATTTCGACCACAGGCGCGCCCAGGGCTCCAGCGTGTCAGCGTCCTGCGGCCGTCGCGCCAGATAGCTCGCCAGGGCGGCGCGGGCGGCGTAGCTGAAAGAGCGCAGCATGCCCGCCACGTCCTTGAGCGGCGACTGCATCGCGCGCCGTTCTTCGGGCGAGCGCGCCGGCTCGCCCTCGAAGTCCAGCACCACGAAATCGCCGCGCACCCGCAGTACCTGGCCCAGATGGAAGTCGCCGTGTATGCGGATCTTCTGCAAGATCGCCTCGGTCTCTTCCAGACGGCGGAAAACCTCCAGCACCTGCCGGCGCCGGGCTAGGAGCAGTCCCACCAACTCGACCAGGTCGTCGGGAAGCGCGGCCAGGCGTGACTTCAACCCGTCGAGTGCGTCGCTCGCCCGCTCGCGGAACTGATGGGCCAAAAGGCTGAGATCGCTCTTGTCGAGAGGCTGGGGCCGGAAGGCTGGATCCTCGCTCTGCACCGCCAGTGCCAGGTGCATCTCAGCCGTGCGCCGGCCGAGCGTGGCCACTGCTTCGAGGTACAAGCCCATGCTGGCGGTGACCGCTTCAGGCAGCCGCTCCTCGGAGAGCAACAGGATCGGGCGCTTGCCGGCCTCGATGATGGTGGGCGGCGCTGGCTCCACCGCGTGGGCTTCGTAGTACAGGCGCAACTCCTCCAGCGACCAGGTCCAGCCGTCGCCCTGGTTGGCCACCAGCTCCTGCAACATGCCCAGGGTGAAGCGGGCGCCCTGCTGATCGACAAACTCCAAGGCCCCGGCAAAACGCGGGATCTGGGAAAAGCCGCACCTTTCCGACAGGTGTTGCACCATCTCGCAATCCGGGTTGGGTCCGCTGTTCGGCCGGCGGAAGAGCTTGAGAATCAACTTCTCGCCATAGCGAATTGAGGTGTTGCTCTGCTCCGCGGTACTGCAACTGGCCGGCAGCACCTCGCCGGAGTCGCCGCGCAGGGTGCTGGCTAGACGCCCGGGCACCCCCGCCAGCGCGCCTCCCTCGAAGCGCAGGCTCTCGCCGCGTTCGATCACGCCGAGCAGCCATTGGCAGAAACCGTCATCCACTGCGGCGTCGAAGAACGCGCCCTGGCCGCCCTGGCAGGTGGCAAGCAGGGCATCGCGGTGTTTGTCGCGCATCCCCAGCATGCGATCAGTGGGCACGTGCACGAGAGGAACGAAATACGATTCCTGCTCGCCTTCGGCGTAGCGCACGTCGAGCAGCAAGAGCGCCGCGGCCAGATCGGGCAGGTCGGCGAAGTCGCTCACCGAAACCGAATCGATCACCCGCGACTTGCGCCCGAACCAGCGTTGGCGCATGAGGAAGGGAGCGAGCAGCCGCTCGAAGGCCGCGCGGGTTGGCACGGCCAGGGCTTCGCGCAGGCTGCCCGCGGCCAGCACCGGCTCGCCCGGCTCGCCGTCGAGATCGCGCAGCGGCGCCGCCGGCGCGTGCAGTTCGAACCACAGGTACCCGTACGGCCCCAGGGTCAGACGATAGGGTTCGCGTTGGATGGGCGGGAATTCCACGTAGCCCAGCATCTCAACCGGAACCACGCCCTCGAAACGGGCCAGGTCCAGTTCCACCGGCTGGGCAAAACGCGACAGGTTGGCCACGCACAGGATCTGCTCCTTTTCGGAAAGGCGTAGGTAGGCCAGGATCTTGCGGTTGGACGGCCGCAGGAANNATCATGTTGCGCGTCCAGTGCAGCAGCGACGAGGAATCGGAAAGCTGCGCCTCCACGTTGACCGACTGGTAGCCGTACACCGGGTCGAGCAGTACCGGGCTATACAGCCGCGCGGGCAATGCGCGCGAGAAGCCGGCGTTGCGATCGCCACTCCACTGCATGGGGGT
>PMJE01000222.1 GCA_003157315.1 Myxococcales bacterium
CATCGACAACGATCTGGTGGGCACCGACCACTGCCCGGGCTTTGGTTCGGCGGGCAAGTTCGTGGCGCAAGCGTTCGCCGGCGCGAACCAAGACAACCGCGCCTTGCCGGGCGTGTACATCGCCGTGGTCATGGGGCGGCACGCAGGCTTCCTCACCGCAGCCTCGGTTCTCGCGCGCAAGTTCCCCGACGACGGTCCGCACCTCATCTACTTACCCGAGCGCCATTTCAATCCGGAGAGGTTCATCGCAGACGTGGAGTCGGTCTACGCCAAGCACGGCCGTTGCATCATTGCGGTGTCCGAGGGCGTCTCGGGCGCCGATGGCCAGCCGGTCATGACCACACTCAAGCCCTCGGTGGAAAAGGATGCGCACGGCAACGTGCAGCTCTCGGGCACCGGCGCGCTGGGTGACCTTTTGGCTGATCTCATCAAGGCCAAGACCAAGATCAAGCGCGTGCGCGCCGACACGCTGGGATACCTGCAGCGTTCATTCCTCGGCTGTGTCAGCGCCACTGACGCCAGCGAGGCGCGCGAGGTGGGCGAGAAGGCCGTGCAGTTCGCGGCATGGCACAACGTTGATGGCTCGGTGGCCATCCGCCGCGTGGGCGACTACGCGGTTGAGTATGATCTATTGAAGCTGACCGACGTGGCGGCCAAGACCAAGCACATGGCCGACGAATTCATCAACCCGGCAGGCAATGACGTCACCGAGGCGTTCAAGGCCTATGCGCGGCCTCTGGTGGGCGAGTTGCCTGATATGGGGCGCATCGCCGCACCGACCGTGCACAAGATCAGAGGCGAATAGCACAAGGAGAACCCAATGGCAGAGTCACGCGTTTCGTACAAGGAACTGGGCATCGTCAATACCCGCGCGATGTTCAAGGCGGCGATGGCAGGCAAGTTCGCCATCCCGGCCTACAACTTCAACAACATGGAGCAGATGCAGGCCATCGTGATGGGCTGCGTGGAGTCGGATTCTCCCTTCATCCTCCAGGTCAGCTCGGGCGCGCGCAAGTACGCCAACCAGGTGTTGCTGCGCTTTCTGGCCCAGGGTGCGGTGGCCATGATCCGCAGCATCGGGCAGCAAGCTGAATTTCTCCCTGCACCTGGATCACGGCGACACCGTCGAGCTGTGCAAATCGTGCGTCGACACCGGTTTCTCGTCGGTCATGATCGACGGCTCGCACCACCCGTTCGAGAAGAACATCGAGGAGACGCGCAAGGTGGTGGAATACGCCCACCAGCACGACGTCACCGTCGAGGGCGAGCTGGGCGTACTGGCCGGCATCGAGGACGACGTGGTGGCAGCCAAGTCGATCTACACCCAGCCCGACGACGTGGAGAAGTTCGTCAAGGCTACCGGGGTGGACTCGCTGGCCATCTCCATCGGCACGTCGCACGGCGCGTATAAGTTCAAGCCGGCACAGTGCACACGCAACGCCAAGGGCGTGCTGGAGCCGCCTCCCCTGCGCTTCGACATCCTCGACGAGATTGAAAAGCGCATCCCTGGCTTCCCCATCGTGTTGCACGGGGCATCGTCGGTGGTGCTCAAGTACGTCGAGATGATCAACAAGTACGGCGGCAAACTAGACGACGCGGTCGGCATTCCTGAGGAGCAACTCCGTCGCGCCGCCGGTTCTGCCGTATGCAAGATCAACATCGACTCCGATGGTCGTCTGGCCATGACCGCGCTGATTCGCAAGGCGCTGTGGGAGAATCCCAAGGAATTCGATCCGCGCAAGTATCTGGGCCCGGCGCGGGACGAGCTCAAGCTGCTCATCGCCGAGAAGAACCGCAACGTGCTCGGCTCCGCTGGGCACGGCAAGGAGATCTTCGGGGCGTAGACGCCTGTTTCGCCTGGTTCCCGTGGCGGCGACCTGCGGTCGCCGTAGGAGCGACCTGTGGTCGCCGTAGGGGCGACCTGCGGTCGCCCTGCAGAGAAGGCCTCTTCCCTGAAAAGGGGAGGGGCCTTTTCCTAGGGACAGCCCTGGCGCGTGTAGGTGGTGGCGGTCACGATGCTTCCCGAGGTGGTGGCAAAGACCATTTCGGTGGGTGTCGCGGTGTAGCTCAACGCGGGCGGGATGGTCACCTCGCCGGTACTGCAGGTCGTGGTTTGTAGCAACTGATTGCCGGAAACCGACGCGGTGGTGTTGGCACGGAACGACGAGGTGGTCGTGCCGCTCAGCACGTCGCCGGCCCAGAAGATCGTGCTGCCGTTGCCCTCAACCACCAAGGTGAAGCGCCGGCCAGTGCCGGTGGTGGTTCCCCAGGCCTCGGCCTTGGTCGCCACGTACAATCCGTCGACCACTGTGCCGCCGCTGAAGGTGGGCGGGGAACCCGTGCCCGGGGAAAAATCCACAGACTGAGCATTGTTCACCACCGAGTTGCACGCGCTCGCTGCGGTGAAGTCGGGCGCGCCTGAGCAGGTCGCGGCCGAGGCCACGTCTGTCGGCGAGCCCCCGGCGCCGCCAGCCGCGCTATCGGCCGGGCTCAACACCGTGGCGGCATCTGGTGTGCCGCCTGAAGGGTTGCTCCCGCACCCAGTGGTTATGCCCAACCCGAGCAGGAGTGCCACCCGGCCTCGAGAAAAACCTTGAAGCTGCGTCTCGATGTGCATTCGCTTTTCCTTTGTCGTGCCCCGGCGGGCAGGCTGAGTTTGTCTCTGCACGACTGCGCCGTGAGCGGCGATGTTACAATGATAGGCCATGGCGAGCTTGCCGCCCAAGCGATCCGCGACCCGGGAGCCGGCGTCCGGCCAGTGGGCTCCGCCGCAACGGGCGCCAGGAACCGCCAAGTGGAATTTGCCCGCAGAGGAGACGGCCATGGAGCTGCGCCTACGCGTGCTGGCGCTTCCCTTGGCCATTTCCATCGCCTGGGGGTTGGCCCACACGGGCATGCCCCACGCGCTCATGCGCATCTTCCTCAGTATGTGGATCCATGAAAGCGGCCACGCGGTCACCGCGTGGCTGTGCAGTCTGCCCGCCTTTCCTGGCCCGTGGTTCACACCGGTGGCGCAGGAACGGAGCTGGATCTTCGGTTTGTGCCTAGCCGCGGTTCTTGCCTTCAGTGCTGTGCGAGCCTGGCGCAGCAAGCATCGCGTGGTCGCAGTGCAGTGTGCAGTGGTGCTCCTGCTGCAGGGATTCGGGACGCTGGCACTCAGCCTGCGCCGTGCACACGAATGGATGATCTTCGGCGGCGACGCCGGTTGCATGGTGCTGGGCGCGCTGCTGATGAGCACGCTGTATGTGCGCCGAGACCATGTGCTTGCCCGGGGCTGGCTGCGCTGGGGTTTTCTGGTGATTGGCGCCGCTGCCTTTTGCGACGCCTACGCCACTTGGTGGAATGCGCGCAAGAACCTCGACAGCATTCCCTTTGGCGAGAATGAAGGCTCGGGTCTGAGTGATCCGAGCCGGCTGGTGGGCGAGTATGGCTGGGCGATCGGCGACATGGTCCACCGCTACCTTGTGCTGGGCGCCTTGTGTCTGGCCGCGCTGGGCGTGCTCTACGTGCTCGGTTTGCGGCGCCGCGAGATCGCCGCGCGCGAGCCGGACGGCGAATCGTAGTGGCTCACTTCACGGGGTGACGAGATGACAAGAAGACAGTTGCTCGTGGTGGCCGCCCTCATAGAGCAAGAGGGAAGGGTGCTCGTGGCGCAGCGGCGGGCTGACCAAACCCAGCCGCTGGCCTGGGAATTCCCGGGCGGCAAGGTCGAGCCAGGCGAGTCGCCCAGCCAGGCCCTGGCGCGCGAAATCGAGGAGGAGCTGGCGTGTTTGATTGAAGTGGGCGCGGTCGCGGAAGTGGTGTTCTTCGCCTACGAGACCTTCGATCTCATCATGCCCGTGTATCGAGCCACGATTCGCGCGGGAGTGCCTGTCGCGCGGCAGGTGGCGGCCGTGGCCTGGGTCGCGCGGGCTGAGCTTGCCAGCCTGGCATTCACGCCAGCCGATATTCCACTGGCGCGACGGCTGGCCGACAAGCCCGGTAGCTAGCTATTCCACACAGAGGCACAGAGGACACATCGCAGCCTGACGGCCGCA
>PMJE01000016.1 GCA_003157315.1 Myxococcales bacterium
CTTGGTTAACACGGCATGACGCCGAGCGAGCCAATAGCGCGGTCTTGACCAGAAGACTCCCGGGGCCTCGACCCGCCGTCTCACGCGTGGAAATCGAGGCTAGGTGGTGGACCGCTTGGCGGTCAATTCGCTGGTCGTCGCCCCATTCCGCCCTTCGCGATTCACCTTCAACTTCAACTCGTCGCCGGAGAGCGTGCCCTCGTACTTGCTCACCATCGTGTTGCCGTTGAACTCCACTTTCACCGTGAAGGAGATGTTGTTTCCGTCCACCTTCCCGTCGGAGATTTCACGCGCCTGCGGAGCGGCGCCACCGCCACCTTGACGGCCACCGCCGCCACCGCGACGGCCGCCACCACCCATGCCGCCGGTCATGGTGCCGGTCAGGGTGGCCCCATCGGCCTTCAGGTCAAACGTTATCTGGCGAGCCGGGCCGCCATTTCTGCCCGGTTGTTCGGCTACCCACTTGCCGGTGATATCCGCCGCCATCGCGACGAACGCTACCACCAGCAGAATCGTAAACACAAAAATCAGCTTTTTGGTCATAGCAATCGGTTAGGCGTCGCGGCCTGTCGGGACGTTACCGGTAGGCGAACAGCATGGCGTATAGGATCAGCCCAATCATCACGATACCCAAGCCGAGCGCGGTGAAGCCCAGCCGCCGCCAGAACCTCGACGACTGGGCCGTCGGCTCTGGCATCAGGCTCTGCTCCAGTTGGCCGCTTTCCACCAGTTGCCGGTATTCCCGCGGGCGGTCCCGCTTGAACTCCTCGAGCGGCATGCCGCCCGTGAAAATCACGGTGTCTATCGGGAATCTCTCCGGGCGGAAGTGGGTATTGAAGAAATGCACCACGAAAATGAAGCTCACCGCCANNAAGATCTCGGGGAACCAGAGCATAAGCCCGGTGCCGCCGATGATGGCAACGCCCCAGAAGACCGCGAAGTAGTCGAATTTCTCCCAGTACGTCCAGCGGCCGTATTCCGGCCTGGAGCCCCGGCCCAGGAACCATTTCAGGGAGCCCAGGAATTCGCGCCAGTCGCGCCGGTTCAATAGCATGCTCTCCGGGCCGGCGATGAACCGCCACCAGCTCTTGCCGCTCTGGCGGCGCAGCCTCGCCAGGTCGTACAGATGCAGCCCGAAATAGGTGAAGGTCAGAACGGCGCAGAAACGGTGGATCAGCCCCGCCCCCTCGAAGCCTCCCAGCAAGTGGGCCAGCACCTTGGCCCAGCCGGCGTAAGAGAACTTCAAGATCATTCCCGTCAGCGCCAGCCCCAGGAAACTGGACACCACCATCAGGTGCAGATTGCGGTGGAACTTCCGAAACCGCCGCACGTACATGCCGGTTTCCGGCGGGCCGTTCCTGGCCTGCCTGCGGTAAGCCAGCGATCGCGGCAGCCAGGCCAAGGTATGCGCGCCCGAGATTAGCAGCGTGCCCACCAGCAGCGAGGTCATACCCCAGAACGTCCAGAACAGGAACGGGTACTTCTTGGGGTCGTGGTGCGTGGCGTGCGTCAGGTACCCGGCGAACTGCCGGTGCGATCCGGTGTGGCACTTCCCGCAGGTGTTGACAATGTTGTTCCGGCTGAGCCGCGAGCGCGGGTCGTTCACGGGCAGAATGTCGTGCGCGCCATGGCAGTCGTAGCACTTGGCGGTCTGCAGATAGCCCAGCTTGGAGACCTTTCCATGGAAGGTCTCGAAATAGGCTTCCGTGATCTGCTGGTGGCAGCGCCCGCACTGGTCCATGATGTGCAGCCGGAAGTCGGAGAGGTCCGTGCGCTGGATGCTGTGCGCCGAATGGCAGTCCGAGCACACCGGCAGCTCCTTTGCGGTTTTGGTCACCTCCGGGCTGTGGACGCTCATGTGGAACATCTCGTAGATGCCGCGGTGGCACTTGGCGCAGGTCAGGGCGATGTTGGCGCGGTAGACGCTGGAGCGCGGATCGCTGGCGGGCAGTTCGTGATGCGCGGTGTGGCAGTCGGCGCAATCCGCGGTGACGGTGAGGCCGCTCTGAAGCAATCCCTTGCCGTGAATGCTCTCCTTATAATGCTCTACGATCTGGCTCTGTTTTCCGGTGTACCGCAGGGCCGCTTTCTGGCCCGATTGATGGCACTTGGCGCACAGCGCCGGCACGTTGCGAGAGAACGTGGGCGAGGCTGAATCGGTTTTGCCGAGGGTGCCGTGCGGACTATGGCAGTCCTGGCAACCGGGCGCGTCCGGGCTCCCCTGCGCCGCCAGTTGGCCGTGCGTGCTTTCGCGATACTGATTCACCTGGTCGGCGTGGCAGATGGAGCAATCCACCTTCGCGGGCATGGTATCGCAGGACCGGTTGTGCGATGGCGTGCCGCCGGTGTGGCACTGAACGCAGGCTTTGCCNNCTTTCAGGTTCGGGTCGCCATGGCATCGCTGGCAGTCGCGGTCCGACATGCCCTCCGAGTAGAAGACCTTGCGCACCTTGTGCGGCTCGTGGCAGTCCACGCAGGCCGGAATGAGGTTCGGTCCCTTCTCCCACAGCTCGCCGCGGATCACTTTGCGGTGCACGGTTTCGATCTGCCCGTGNNAGACCTTTCTCGAAAAGCGCCTGGCCATGGATGCTGTCCATGTAGTTGCCGAGAATGTTGGTCTGGGGAATGTCGTGCGTCAGGCTCACCGGCGTGCCCTCGCGATGGCAGCCCCCGCAAAGCTTGGGGATTTCCATCACCGAGGTGGGCGCGCGCGGGTCCGACGGCCGCAGAATATTGTGCGTTCCGTGGCAGGTCTCGCAGCCCGGCGCGAGCTTGTCGCCGCGCGCCGCAGCCCTGCCGTGGAGACTCGCTTCGTACTGCGCCTGCTCCTCGGTGTGGCACGAGCCGCACTCCACGCGGGCCAGTTTTTCCGGGTGCGGGAATTCCTTCTTGGCGAGCTGGCTGTGGCAGTTGGCGCATTCCAGCGCCGCGTGCGGCGAGGCGCGCAGGGCTGCCGCGTTGAACGGCGGAGGCATGCCTGGTTCCCGCTTGCCCGTCCGCGGGCCGGTATCGTGACACCCGGCGCACTCCTCGGAGCCCGGAAGGGCTTTGGGCTGCTGGCCCCACAGGACCGTACCCAGGGTTCCGGCCGCGAGCGCCAGGCGCAACAGGTACGCCATCACCGTTGGTCCGCTCCCTGAGTTTCAGGCGCCGGCTCCGGCCCGTGCTCCCGGACACCCTGGCCGTTCAGGAACGATGTATCGAGCGGGTACACGTCCGGATCGAAAATCACCAGGTAAAGGTGCCAGACCACGATGGCCAGGCACGCCAGCACGGCCTCATAGAAATGCACCGCCGTGGCAAAATCCAGGACCTCTTTGGGAAACCACCGCAGCATCAGGTTGTTCGCCCAAAGCATCAGGCCGGAAAGGCCCATCACCACGCCGCCCCACACCAACGCCCAGTACTCGGCTTTCTCCATGAAGCTGTACGGCGACAGGTACGGCTTTCGGGAGCCGATCCCCAAGTTGTAAGTGAAGCTCTGCCATGCCTCGGCCACGTCCGTATATCGCGGCCAGAGGTTCTTCCAG